>NZ_JBLZFY010000095.1:0-15341 GCF_050753365.1 Geminocystis sp. CENA526 | reverse complement strand
AGAGGGGGAAGAGGGGGAAGAAAATGCTTTCAAATCTTCATTAAATTTAGTAAATAGCTATAAACAATCAATTTATCATAGTTTTTAATCAAATCTTCTTATGATTCGATCGAGCAGAGTCGCTTTTAGCGATCGATTTAATCTAATTTTTATCTCGAACTGAGGTTAACCTAAAATTTTATAATTCACTGAGGTTATGATAAGATAATTTTCACAACTCATATCTGACTACTATAGCTCATATAGCAATGCTATACTTATATAAGTACTAATTATATTAACTATTTAATTCACAAATAATTTGTTTAAATTCTCTTTAAAAAATATCAATATTTGGGTGACAGGATTAATCTTTATCTTTCTATTTGCTTGTCAAAAAGATAATCAAGATTCTGAACAATTATCATCTATTTCTGATCAAGAAAAACAAGTAATTATTGAAAAAATTTATAGTCAACAAAAAGAAATAAATCTCTGTAACCAGCAGAGAGATAAGGATTTATCTAAAGATTCTGCTAATATATTTGTGTTAAACGATCGAACCTATTTAATCGAAATTATCTGTTTTTTAGGTGCTTATCAAAGTAATTATCAATACCTTTTGTTCGATCGAACTTCAGAAGAAATAGAGGTAATTAATTTCGAGACTTTTGATAATAGTACCGATAATTTAAGATTAACCAAAACTAATACCATTAATGGTATGACAGACTTTGACACCACTGAAAAAAATTTGATGGTGATAACCAAGTCAAGAGGCATGGGGGATTGTGGTAGTTTTGCTCAATATAAATGGTATGACAACAGATTTAAACTGATGGAATATCGTTATAAAAAAGACTGTGATGAGGTATATATTCCCCCCGAAGATTATCCTCTGATTTATCCCTAATTAAGGGTTGCCTAATAGTATTTTGATAATGAATAATAGATAATGAATAATAGATAATAGACTTCTCCAATTATTATGATTTTAGCACCGTAGAACAGGCATCTTGCCTGTATTTTTGAAGATGTCTAATGAATAATGAGAAATTCTTAATTCTCAATTCTCAATTCTTAATTCTTGATTCTTGATTCTTGATTCTTCATTGCTAACTGCTTTTTACTGTATAATGATCACAATTATAGGCAATGTGCCTTATACTTAACCCTTCCGTTGATTGACAATAATGAGTGATTATATTTTTGGTAGAGTTTTAACCGCAATGGTGACACCTTTTAATGAGGATTTGTCGATAAATTATGATGTCGCTGAAAAATTAGCGGATCATTTGGTTAATAATGGTAGTGATGGTTTAGTTATTTGCGGTACGACTGGAGAATCTCCCTCCCTCGAAGATGATGAAAAATATGAGTTACTCAAAGTTGTTAAAAATGCGGTGGGCGATCGAGCTAAGATTATTATGGGTACAGGCTCAAATTCTACCGCTAAAGCCATAAAAGATACCCAAAAAGCTAGTAAAATCGGTATCGATGGTTCATTGCAAGTAGTACCTTATTATAATAAACCACCCCAAGACGGCTTATATCAACACTTTAGTTCGATCGCAAAGTCTTGTCCAGATGTGCCGATGATGTTATATAATATACCGGGTAGGACAGGTAAAAATTTAGAAGCGGAAACTACAGCCCAATTGGCTTACAATTTAGATAATATTGTGGCAGTCAAAGAAGCTAGTGCAGATTTGGAACAAACTGCTAAAATAAGAATACTTGCTCCTTCCGATTTCTTAATTTACTCAGGAGAAGACTTTTTAACCCTACCGATGATGACGGTAGGATGTGTCGGAGTTGTTAGTGTTGCTAGTCATTTAGTCGGTAATCAAATGCAAACTATGATTCAAGCATACGAGAAAGGTAATAATTCCTTAGCCCAAGAAATTCAACAAAAATTATATAGTTTATTCAAGGTTATATTTTGCAATACAAATCCTATTCCTGTCAAATATGCTTTAGAATTACAAGGCTGGAATGTCGGTAGTGTAAGATTGCCCTTATCTAGTCTTTCCGAATCTCAAAAAAAAGAAGTCCAAAAAGTTTTAATAAATTTGAGCTAATTATAAATAGTTTTTATGAAAAATTAATACTATTAAAGTTTTCAAAATAGTTTTTTATTTAACGAAATAAAGAAGATAAATCGTATAATTTGAGGAGGTTATTAGTCATGTTTTTTCCATGATAATTAAAGTGTTAGTAATAATATTTTTACTATGTAGAAAGATTGTTTAGTACTCAATCTTTGATTTTGAAAAATACCTAAGTTTATAGTTTGATAAAAAATAGGATGATTTTTTCCTAAAAACATTCAGTAATTAAAAGGTTTTAGAGATTGCTTCGTTCTTCGCAATGACGTTTTCTTCTCTTTTTCCTTTCCTTGTAATGACATTTTTATTAAGTGCAAACAAAAAATTAGGTTATTTATTTCTGAGATTAGCTCACAATTTATTTTTATCAAAAATGCTATAACTCAGGGAAAGTTTTAACTTTTTAAATACTTATTACTAACATCAATAAATCTATATTTTATTTACCAGACAACAAGTTAATTAATCAATAAATATGTACAAAATTCAAGCTAGAAAAAGAAAAACCACTGCTATCGAAAAACCAGCCGTAATCCTTCCTAATCGTAACAATAATAATAATCAGCCGATGTTAAAAATTATCCCCCTCGGTGGCTTACACGAAATTGGGAAAAACACTTGTATCTATCAGTATGAAGACGAAATTATTTTAGTGGACGCTGGTATCGGTTTCCCTACGGATGGAATGCACGGCATTAATGTTGTCTTGCCCGACATGACTTACTTAAAGGAAAACCAAGATAAAATTAAAGCTATGGTTGTAACTCATGGTCATGAAGATCATGTGGGCGGTATTCCTTATCACCTCAAACAGATTGACACACCGATAATTTATGGACCACGTTTGGCTATGTCTTTATTACGGGATAAATTGGAAGAGTCGGGATTACACGATCGAACTATCATTAAAACGGTATCTCCTAGAGAAGTAGTAAAGATTGGGAAGCATTTTAATGTAGAGTTTATTCGTAATACTCATTCGATCGCCGACAGTTTCACCCTAGCGATTCATACCCCTATCGGTGTCTTGATTCATACAGGAGATTACAAGATTGATCATACCCCTGTGGATGGAGAGTATTTTGATTTACACCGCTTGGCGCAATTAGGAGAGGAGGGAGTCTTATGTTTATTAGGGGATTCCACTAACTCAGAAGTACCGGGTTTTACACCCTCTGAAAGATCAGTTTACCCCGGATTGGAAAAGGTTTTCAACCAAGCCTCAGGGCGTTTAATGGTGGCGACTTTCTCGACTTCGGTACACCGTATCAATATGTTATTAGAGTTAGCTTTACAATATAACAAAAAAGTTGGTGTAGTAGGTCGATCGATGTTGAATGTTATCGCCCATGCTCGTAACTTAGGTTATATTAAAGTACCCGATAATTTATTTGTGCCGTTACGCAATCTTAGTATTTTACCAGACAATGAGGTGTTAATCATCTGTACGGGTTCTCAAGGGGAAAAATTCGCCGCCATGACTCGTATTTCTAAGGGTGAACATCGTCAAGTTAAAATTCGTAAGGGTGATACTATCATCTTTTCTGCTAATCCTATCCCCGGTAATACCATCGCAGTAGTTAACACCATCGATCGACTGATGATGCAGGGAGCGAATGTCGTTTATGGAAAACAAGCAAATGTCCACGTTTCGGGGCATGGTTGTCAAGAAGATCAAAAATTGATGTTATCCTTAGCTAAACCTAAGTTTTTTGTACCTGTACACGGAGAACATCGAATGTTAGTACAACACTCAAAAACTGCTCAAAGTGTTGGCATTCCTGCGGAAAATATCGTGATTATTCAAAACGGCGATACGATCGAGCTAACCAGTGATAGTATTCGTAAAGGTGAAAAAGTCGCTTCTGGTATCCAATTAGTCGATACTGCTGGAGTCGTCCATGATAATGTGATGGAAGAGCGTCAAAAACTCGCAGAAGATGGAGTAATTACCATAGCGGCTAGTGTAAACTCTCAAGGGCAGTTATTAACCGAGCCTCAAATTCATTTACGGGGTGTCGTTTGTAAAATCGAAGTTTCTAGTCTTGAGCGTATGATTATTCGTACTATTGATAAAACCATTATCGATCGACTGAAAAGCAATCTCCTGTTAAATGGTCATGATCAAGTAAACTGGACAAGTATTCGTATTGATGTGGAAGCAAACTTAGAGCGTCTAATTCAACGAGAATTACAGAGCGAACCTTTAGTTGTTTTCATGTTACAAGTACAAGAAAATAATCGCAAAGCGATGGTTAACAATGGCAATGGTAACGGCAATGTTACCGATAACGATGAAGATAGTGACAATGACACGGAAGAAAATGAAGGTAAATTCACCCGTCGTCGCCGTAAAGCGGTAGCCCAAGTCTAACAATTGTATAGTAGGGGGGCATTGCTCAGGGCGTTTTTATTCTCAAAATTTGGTTTAATTAAAAACTATAATTGACAAGACATCTAGCGATTTTTTCTGATTAGAAAATCAATTATTATTAAAAACCGTGATATTTTGGGAGAAATTAAGTTAAATTTATTTAACGATAGCTATTAGACGTGTAATTCATTACACGTTGGGATAATGGTTTTCATCGATAACTCGCCCCGCAATAAATTGACGAGGCTAACAGTAAACGTTCAATAAATTGAACTGATAAAATATAATCTTATCCTGACGTTTAAAAAACCTTGAGATATTGCCCACCTTCCACAACAAATAGAAAATTTTATCTTGAAATGTCGATTTTGCGTATCCCTTAAATAGACAAACATCTATCTGACACTTCTTCCCATGACTCAAAACAGCAATCTTTCTCTTTCTATCATTGTCAAAAACGAAGGTAAAAATTTATCTAATTGCCTTCAAAGTGTGCAAAATTTGGTTGATGAAATTATTTTAGTTGATACAGGTTCAACAGATAATACTAAAGAAATTGCTCATAGTTTTGGGGCAAAAGTGTATGACTATGTCTGGCGAGATGATTTTGCCCATGCTCGAAATTATGCCTTACAGTATGTCAATACTGAATGGGTTTTAGTGTTAGATGCCGATGAGGTTTTAAACCAAGCCATTATTCCCGAAATTAAAGAAGCTATCACTAAACAGTATGCTTTAGTGGTTAACTTAATTCGAGAGGAAATCGGCTCACTTTCTTCCCCCTATTCTCAACTATCTCGCTTATTTCGCCGTCATCCTGACATTAAATTTTCTCGCCCTTATCATGCTTTAATTGATGACGCTGTTTTAGCTTTACAAAAAAAGGAAACCCACTGGCAAATTATTGATTTACCCGAAGTTGCCATTCAACATTATGGCTATCAACCCGAAGTAATTATTTCCCAAGATAAAACTCAACGCGCTTTAAAAGCCATGGAGTCTTACTTAGCACAAAATCCCACTGATGGCTATGTGTGCAGTAAATTGGGGGCTTTGTACATTGATTTGGGAGACACCAAAAAAGGTCTAAAACTGCTGAAAACGGGCTTAAAATCGAATTTAGCCACCACAGCGACAATATTTGAGCTACATTACCATCTAGCTAATGCTTTCGTAGAACAAAAAGAATGGGAAACGGCAGTTAAACATTATCAAAAGGCGATCGAACTCCCCGTATTAGGTAAGCTCAAATTGGGGGCGTATCTTAACTTTGGCAGTCTCTGTTATCAAGGAAAAGACTATGAAAACGCCCTTAAATTATATCAGGCTTGTGTTGCGATCGAGCCTAATTTTGCCATAGCCTATTATAACTTAGGGTTAACTTATCGAGCTTTAGGGCGTAATTTCAAAGCCATAGACGCATATCAAACCGCCATTAAATTAAATCCCAATTATGCTTGGGCATATCAAAATTTAGCGGTATTATTGCTTAAACAAGGGGAAATAGAAGACAGTGTTAAAGCCTTCCAACAAGCCTATAATTTGCATAAAGTTCAAAATCCTCCCCTTGCACAACAACTGTACGATGAATTAATACACATGGGAATCCAGTTAGAAAATAATGAGTAATGAGTAATGAGTAATGAATAATGAGTAATGAGTAATGAGTAATGAATAATGAATAATGAATAATGAATAATATTAACCCCTTGAAAAATATAGAGTTCAATTTATTGAACGAGAAACTATTAGACGTGTAATTCATTACACGTTGGGTAATTGATGCACCGCCTATAAACAATTCTTAATTCTTAATTCTTAATTCTTAATTCTTAATTCTTAATCAATTTATCTGCTCGTTGATGAGGAATACCCACTTCCATAAAAATATCTCCTGTGGGAATATATCCGTTTTTACGATAAAACTCAAGGCTTTCGAGTCGCGCATGAAGATAAAAATATTTAATGTTTAATTCACAAAAAATCTTTTCTATTTTTGTCAACAATAAACTACCTATGCCTTGATGACGATATTCGGGAATGACTAACATTTGTCGAATCTTCACTTTTTCATCTTCGGGAATACCCAAAACACAGCCGATGATTTTATCCTCATCATAGGCGACAACATGACAAGCCGATCGATCGGTTTCTAAATCCTCATCGGTGAAAACTAAATTAAGGGGAGTGCGTAGATATTCTTGCCTTATTTGTTTTGCTTGATAATATTCCTCTGACTCGAAATCAATAGATTTGATTAATATATTCTGGTGTGGCATTCTCAAAATGTTGATTTTTGATTATTTTTCCTGTCTTGTGTATCCTACGTTTCTCAAAATACTTTTTAAGCAACCCCTAATTTATAGTGATAAATACAAATTCAGGTTAACATTATTAAATTATTATTAAATATTAAATATTAAACCGTGTGAGGAGATCAAATGTCAGAGGGAAATTTTAACCGTCAAGATAAATCAGTTAAAAAACAAAAATCTATCCGAAATCCCAACTCTAATTCTAAAAATACTCCTAATTGGTTATTAATGGGTTTTGGTTTGAGTGCCATTGCTGTTATCTCTTCTGCTATGGGAGCTTTTTTGGCTTTGTCATTGTCTAATACTCCCCTAAGACAAGCTAGATTAACCCCCTCCGAAGAAGCTGTTTTTAATCAAGAAGAAACCCTCACATTTGACAGCCTCCAAATTCCTAAATTAAGTCGTCCTGTTAATATTCTTGTACTAGGAATTAAGGTGACAACGGATGATGTACCTCATTTAGTTCATGAAGACTTAGGCTATCATGCTTTAGTTAACTCTTTTGAGGGTTTATCAGATAGTATGCTATTACTGCGATTTGATCCTGATAAAGATTATGTCACGGTGTTATCTATTCCTAGGGATACTCAAACTTTTGTTCGGGGTAGGGGAATCACGAAAATCAATGATGCCAATGCTTTGGGCGGACCTGCTTTAGCGGCGGAAGCTGTTAGTCACCTTTTAAATGATGTCCCCATCGATCGATATATTAGAATTAATGTTCAGGGTGTCGAAAAATTTATTGACGCTTTAGGGGGAGTTAATCTCTATGTACCCCAAAATATGAAATATACTGATCATAGTCAACATTTGTATATAGATTTAAAACAAGGAGAGCAACATCTTGATGGCAATAAAGCTTTACAATTTTTGAGATTTCGTTATGATGCCTATGGTGATATTGGGAGAGTACAAAGACAGCAAAGTTTTATGAGAGCATTGATTGAACAGGCTTTGAGTCCGAGAACTATTTTAAAAATGCCTGATATTCTTTCTGTAGTTCGTTCCCATATTGACACGAATTTAACGACTAATGAATTGATTGCAATGGCAGGTTTTACTGCTCAAAAAAATCGTTCTAATATCAATATGGTGATGTTACCGGGGGATTTTAATGCACCTGAAGAGGGAGAATTAAGTTATTGGTTGCCCAATCACCGCAGAATAAGAGAAGTGGTTGCCCAACATTTTGATACTTCTTTGGATTATTATGCTACTTCCACTAATCTTGATCCTAGTAATCTTAGAATTGCGGTACAGACTACCGAAGAAAATCAAGACACCGCTCAAGAGATGGTGGACTATTTACGATCGCACGGTTATCGCCGTAGTTTTGTGACTAGACAATTTACCACTCAACCTTTATTAAAAACAAAAATTGTGGCACAACAAGGAGATAATTTTTCGGCGGCGAGGGTTAGAGCTGATTTAGGTGTGGGAGAAGTTATCGTAGAAAGTACTGGTGTGCTAAACTCTGATATAACTATTAAACTTGGTCAAGATTGGCATAATGTTAATTTCGATCGAATCCCTGATAATTCTTTTAAAACCATCTCTTATTAGTGAATAGTTAATAATGAATAGTTAATAGTTTTGAAGTCTTAAATTTTCAATTCTTAATTCTCAATTTTCCTCTGGAATTATGATGATAAAACCTTTTGCGTTGATTAGTGAATTAGTCTCGATCGATCATGGTAAATATATAGTAAAAGTCACGGTAACTCAAGAAGATACCGTATTAGGTTCGGCATTAGCCGCCGCCGATACCGTAGAAACGGCTGAAGATAAAGCCCGACAAAGAGCGATCGATCTAGTAAATTGGTGTCAAAATGACAATGTGACTTATAGTCCACAAAAAAAAGATACCCCTAAAATTGTCCAAAAAGAATCGATAACAACTAAAAAACCTCCCGAAATTCCCAAATCAGAAATTCCTAAACCTCAACCAATTCCTTCTCCCATAAAAGAAAAATTACCTCCTCCTCCCATAAAAGAAGAATTATCTCCCCCAGAAGAATCCTCCATTATGGAAGAAAATGAGAATTTATGGGAAGAATATGATAACAGCGATAACGAAATTTACGAAAATCCTCCCATTATTAATAATCCTCAAGAGGAAGAAAATAATTTGTCTTTAGAAATGGAAGGTACTCCTCTATTTCAAATTGAGACAGAAGATAATCAAGATAATGATGTTAATGATAATTTAATCCCATTTCTTTCATCAGATTCTCAAGAAAGTTCAATTTCTCAAGAAAGTTCGATCGAACCCCCATTACCCTTAGAATATAGTGATACCCTCGATTTTAGTCAAATTATTGATCAAACTGCTATTGAAATGAAAAGGCTAGGATGGACACAAGAACAAGGTAAAAAATATCTTTTAGAAACTTATGGTAAAAAATCCCGCCATTTGTTGTCAGATCATGAATTAATAGAGTTTTTAAACTATCTTCAAACCCAATAAGAATTAAGAATTAAAAACTCCCCACTATCCACTATCCACTATTCATTACTTTAAATTATTTGGTACTTTTACCACTGAACCTAAAAGACATAAAAAAGCCGTTCCCAGATGATTAACTTCTAAAAAATTAGCCGATTCGGGTGCAGGTTTATAAATTTTAAACGTCTTCATTATTCCTAATGTTGCCGCACTTTCTAAAGGGCTAATAAAGTTAGTTACTTTATCCAAAAAATAAGGTTTTTCTGCCCAATATTTCATCTGTTTATTAGTGAGAAAAAAACAACCAGAATGAGGATTTAAAGCCCTACGAAATATCACGGGTTGATTCATAACTTGTCCTTTTAATTCTGGTTCATCATTTACGTTTTGAAAAGGTGCACTCACCCTAGGCAATAAATCTCCATCAATATAACATTTTCCTGTATATTCATTTAATCCTAATTCGTAACGATTTGGTAATAATAATTTTTGATAATCTGTAACATCATTAAACCAATTTAACTTAGTAAAAAAATTGGCATCTTTAATAATTAAATCATCTTCTAAAAAGCAATAATAATCATATTTATCAATATTTTCTCGTAAAATTTTATGGCATTCAAAACCTAATAAAAGAGGCTCAGATTGAGTCTTATTCTGAATAAATAAATTCTTTGGTAAAGGTAATTGATTAATTAAGTGATCATCTCCTGTGGTAGAAATAATAATTTCGATCGAGCTAGGATTTAAACCATTAGCAGGAATAGTAATTCTTTCACCTACTTTGATCATTAATTGAGGTTTTCCGAATAATTGTTGTAGAGATAAAATAGAGTTAGTTAAAGCCTGTATTCTTGGTTGTGGATTTTTTTGAGAACCGTGAGTAGCGTTTTTTTGTTGCTTAAAATAATGGGGAATAGTAACTAATATTTTCATAATTAAAAGTTGATAAAAAAGTCTTTTGATGAAGATAATTAATAGTTAATAGGGGATATTTTTTAATTTCTAATTCTTAATTCTTAATTCTTCTTATTCTTCATCTTCTTGAAAATCATTTTCATTTTCATTTTGATTATTAGGAATGGCAACCACGATCGCTTGAATGACTTTATTAACACAAATAATTTCTAAACCTAAATCACTGGGGTATGTTTGCCCTTTAGGTACGATGGCACGTTTGAATCCTAATTTCGCCGCTTCTTTTAATCTTAATTCCATTTGAGACACTAAACGCACTTGCCCCCCTAATCCTATCTCTCCGATTAACACCGTACGGGGATCGACTACACGATCTCGAAAACTAGCTACAATGGCGATCGCCATACCTAAATCCGCCGCAGGTTCTTCTACCGCCAAGCCTCCAGCCGAAGCCACATAAGCATCTAATTTCGAGAGGGGAATACCGACTCTTTTTTCTAACACCGCTAAAATTTGTTGTAATCTATTATAGTCCACACCCGTAGTCGATCGACGAGGGGAAGTGTAACTGGTGGGGCTAACTAAAGCCTGTAATTCCACCACGATCGATCTCGTGCCTTCACAGGATACGATCGTAGCTGTACCGGGAGCTTGTTCATCTCGATTACTTAAAAACAATTCTGAAGGATTGGTGACTTCATCTAAACCATGATCTACCATTTCAAAAATACCAATTTCATGGGTAGCACCAAAACGGTTTTTAACTGATCGTAACAGACGGTGTGACGCATATCGATCGCCCTCAAAATATAACACCGTATCCACTAAATGCTCTAATACCCTAGGACCTGCGATCGCCCCTTCTTTTGTAACATGACCAACAATAAAAAGAGTAATATTTTCCCGTTTTGCCACCTGCATCAAAGCCGATGTACACTCCCTAACCTGAGATACCGAACCGGGGGCAGAATTAATAGTAGCAAAATGTAGGGTTTGAATACTATCAATAATTGCCACTTGAGGCTTTAACGACTCCAATTCTCGTAATATCTCCTCTAAATCTGTTTCAGGTAATACATATAAATTAGGCTCATGGGTAGGATGATTTTCATTGCCATTATTGCCATTACCATTGGAGTCATTTTCTAATCTACCCACTTTTAAACGAGAAGCCCTTAATTTGATCTGTTGTCCTGACTCTTCTGCCGATACATACAAAATACGAGGATGACGAATAGATAATTGATTCGCCGTTTGTAACAATAAAGTCGATTTTCCAATCCCCGGATCTCCTCCAATTAGTACTAATGAACCGGGTACAATACCTCCTCCTAAAACTCGATCTAATTCATGATAACCAGAGTTAATACGAGGTTGTTCTTCTTCTGTAATGTCTGAAAATTTTACCGAGATTCGAGGTTGCGCGGGGGTTTCTTTTTTTGCTTGATTACGACTTTGGGATTGCCAACCAGCACGGCTAAAATTACCATTATTGCTATTATTACAAATTTCTTCTTCTAAAGTACCATAAACACCACAACTAGGACATTTACCGAACCACTGAGAAGATTCTGCACCACAAGAACTACAGATATAAACGGTTCTGGCTTTCCCCATAATATTTTGTTACCTCGTATTTCAGACTTCTCCCATAATCTTATCAAAAAAATCTATAAGAAAATATCATTTTACTTTATCCTTAAGGCGTGGTTCTATTGTAGTTAATCCTCCAGATTATTTTATCTAGTTTCTAGCGAACAAATCGCATTATTACCTATTACCTATTTTTTTGCGTCTAGCTTAAGACTGTCCTGTAACAGATAGACTATCAATCCAAATACGAGGACAAATTCCACTAGGGGTAATTTCTGGAGTGTCTTCAACAAAAATAATCGACTTGAGAAGTTCGAGAAAATCTCCTGCTACTGTAGCCGCTTCAATGCTAACTTTTTCGCCCTTGTTGACTAGCCAACCGTCAAAAGGTAAAGAAAATGAGCCTTGTAAGGAGTTAACTCCTGCGTGTAAGGCTTGGACATCATCAATTAAAATGACATTGTCAGCATTTTCTAAACTATATTCTTGGGTAGGTTGCTCACCTCGAAAAACATGATAATAATTCGGACTAATACTTACTTTTGCTCCAATACTAGCATGACCAGTGGGTTGAGCGTTCATTCTTTTGGCAGTAACGCTACTATGTAAAAAGTTGACTAAGATTCCTTTTTCGATAATGGGGAGGTTACGGGTAGGTGTGCCTTCGCCGTCAAAGGTTTCAGCACCGATATTTCCTTCATGCAAAGCATTATCACTGAGGGATAGTAAGGAGGATGCGATTTGTTTACCTAAAGAGTCTGGGGTAGAAAGGCTTTGTTTATCAAGAATATTTTGAGCGTTGTAAAGATTACTAAATGCACCTAATAGGCTTAAAAAGGCTTCGGGGGAGAAAACTACTCGATATTTGCCTGATGGAATAGGTTGATAATCAAGGTGAGAAAGGGTTTTTTCTACGGTTTCTTGAAAACAACCGTCTATGTCTAGTGTCTCTAGGGTATTAGCTACTTTGTACGAACCTCCGCTACGGGGTTTCCTATTTTCTTGTTCGGTGGTAGTGTATAAATAAACCGATGCGATCGATCTGGCTTCTTCCCTCAAAGCACCGTCACTGTTAAGATAGAATCGATCGACCTCCTGTTGTGCTAAACCATTATAAGGTACAGAAGTGATGGCTTCGTGGGAGTTTAATAAATCCTGTTCGAGTTTCAATAATTTATCGATTAAATCGGAGGCGGGAAAAGGCTTACCCCATGAACTTTTGACGACAGGAAGGGGAGATTTGGCTTCTGTACTAAAATCTGGAACATGATCCGTAACACCAAAATAACTAGCTTCTAAAGCGGTTTTTAAGGCTAACTCGATACCGACTTCATCCACATCCGTAGTCGAAGTTACCCCAATTTGTTGTTTTTCATTCCAAACTCTGACAATAACACTAGATTTTTGACTAGCCTTTACCTGTTTTGGTTCACCTTGAAACACTTGTACGCTAGTTTGATCAACGGCTGAACCATAAATGTCAAATTTTTTAATACCTAATTGATGAGCTTTTTCTGTTGCTATTTGTGCGATCGACTGTACTTTAGACATATTTTAAATTAAGGATTAACAATGGAGGAGGAAGATTTTTGAAAACAGATGGCACAATAACCCCATCTTTTTAACTCTCCTTCAGGACATTTTGTATTGCATCGAGGACAAGTAAAAAATTTTTGTTCTCGTTTTTTAATAGTATTAAACCATATTTGTAGGGCTTCTTGGGGATTATCCACAGGAAGTAAATTTAAGGATGAATCAGAAATAATTGTGCTAGGATGTTCTTTACTCTTATCCTCTCGATCGACAGAAATAGTGTTATTTTGATACCATTTAACGGAAGCAAAACGCAAATCTTCGATCGTAAAATCCATTCGGCGATTGATTTTGATCATCAGAGAACGTCTTTGTAAGTTTAAATCTTGCGCCCAAGCCGAACTAGCAGTAGCAATATATAAAATATCATTACTCAAAGAAATAGGGCGGGTATGTTGTGCTACCTTATGGTTAACCACTTGATACCAACATTTCGTTAATTGATGGTATTTTCTTTGTTTTTCCCATGTAGGTTGAGCAAGAATTGTATTTAAGAGTTTATCTATAGAGTAAAATGTCATTGATTTATGAATCAAATAATATCAGTTCATCCTCACATCAAAAAAATTATTCAAACTATCGATTTTGATTTAGGCTCAGAGTTGAATAAATTTGAACAAAGTCTGAATCAAGACTCTGTATTAATTCCCGATATTTTGCCCGATAATTCACCAAAACAAGATTTATCATCTTCATTAGTATATCACCTCCAAGCCCCAGAATCAGAAGAGCCGATTTCTGTTGCCTCTCGTCTTTTAGATACTCCTAGCAATGAGCATAAAACATCTTTATTAGATGTAATTTTAACCCCTTGGGGCATTTTAGGAATAGTGATTTTTTTCGGCACAAATCTTTTTATATTCGTAAATCAGTACTCAAAAATAGCTATTGATAATTATAATGATCATCAAGAAAATATTGTAGAAAATAACCTTCCCATATCAGAAAATAATCTTAATACAGAAGAATTAAATCCCTTAAATACTCCAGAAAATAACTCTCCGCCTTTACCAATTCGCTTACCTGAAGTCAATAATTCTATAGAAAATAAATCTCCGAATCCTAATTTAAAAACAGCGTTATTAAATGAAATAAATCCTTCTGCAAATCAAACTTTATTACCATCTTCTCCTAATAGTAATAATCTTCCTCCAGCAACGGTTAATTCTGCTAATCCTCCTGTTACATCACCATCACCAAAAACTGTAAAATATTATTTAGTGACAAACTATGAAAATATGGAGAATTTTAACCGTATCAAAACAGTTATTCCCAATGCTTTAATTTTAAATTTCGGCAGGGATATAAAAATTCAACTGGGGGTTTTTGCCACTGAAACTGAGGCGAAAAAACAATCCCGACAATTACAAAATCAAGGTATTATCTCTCAAATAATTACTCAATAGATAATCAAAAATAATTGCTATTTTTTCTATGTCATTTAGCAAATGTAGAGGTTGAACAATGTTCAACCCACCCACACCAGAAATACACAGGTTCGATCGAACTTTCCCATAAAAAACAATGTCAAATAATGAGATATTAATTTATCATATTCGGCATGAGAACCAATCCAAAACCAAATTACTGTATTATCTTTCCCATAACCTCGATCGAACTCCTCTCAAACTCGATTGCTAAAAGAGGCGTTGCTCGATCGAACCTTTCACCAAAAATGTAGGTTGGGTTAAGTGAAATGTAACCCAACAAATCGATCGAAACCTTGACTCAATTACATTTCAAAACTATCAAAAGGATTAAGTAATTTTAATTGAGTAATCCAACTAAAATCATCAACATAAGAAAGAGCGGATATATAAGGGCAATTTATCGCAATAAATTCTCTTAAAAATTCATTCTCAATTTGTGTTGCATAAATAATAATATTGCTATCCAGTAACATATTTTAACCACACTCAGGAATATAACGATCGAGGCGGTTTTCTTGTTGCCATTTTTGCGGATTAACATTAGCAAAATTATTATTCTGAGAAATTTTAGTTAAGGCTTCTGCC
>NZ_JBLZFY010000094.1:0-15447 GCF_050753365.1 Geminocystis sp. CENA526 | reverse complement strand
GTAAAATAAAAAATGACAACTAATTTTAGAAAAAATATTCTCGACACCCGCATATTGTGTCGCAATACATCCCACAGCTAAAGCAATCGATGCTCTTTGCGAAGTTGTTGTAAAGTGCGAGGGGTTCGATCGAATAAACCATCAAAAGCAATTTCAACCAAAGGTGTATTGAATCAACTATAACTTTTATGATAGATTATACCAAGAAATTAAATCAATAAATCATCTTAAGTTTTACAACACTTACAATTACACAAAAAATCCTTATAAAAGAATTAACTGTGTAAACATTGGAATACTTATTTAACCCTAGAAATAAATCAGCTTTATGGCTAAAATAGAAACTAGAACAGAACCAATGGTTCTTAATATGGGACCTCATCATCCCTCTATGCACGGGGTTTTGAGGCTAATTGTCACCCTTGATGGTGAAGACGTAGTGGACTGCGAACCCGTCATCGGTTACTTACATCGAGGCATGGAAAAAATTGCTGAAAATCGTACCAACGTCATGTATGTACCCTATGTTAGTCGTTGGGATTATGCGGCAGGAATGTTTAACGAGGCAATTACCGTTAACGCGCCCGAAAAATTAGCAGATATTGAAGTACCGAAACGTGCGCAATATATTCGAGTGATTATGCTAGAATTAAACCGCATCGCTAACCATTTACTGTGGTTAGGTCCTTTTTTGGCGGATGTGGGCGCTCAAACTCCCTTTTTCTATATTTTCCGTGAAAGAGAGATGATTTATGACTTATGGGAATCAGCTTCGGGGATGCGTTTAATCAACAATAACTATTTCCGTATTGGTGGTGTTGCCGTTGATTTGCCTTACGGTTGGGTGGATAAGTGTGAGGATTTTTGCGATTATTTCTTACCTAAAGTCGATGAATATGAGAAGTTAATCACCAATAACCCTATTTTCCGTAAGCGAATTGAAGGAATTGGTACTATTACCAGGGAACAAGCTATCAACTGGGGTTTATCGGGTCCTATGTTGCGCGGTTCGGGGGTAAAATGGGATTTGCGTAAAGTGGATCATTATGAATGTTACGATGATTTTGATTGGGATGTGCAATGGGAAACCGAAGGAGATTGTTTTGCCCGTTATATCATCCGAATTAGGGAGATGCGCGAATCGGTAAAAATCATTCGTCAGGCATTAAAAGGTTTACCCGGAGGCGCTTACGAAAACTTAGAAGCAAAAAGACTTCAAGAGGGCAAAAAATCAGAATGGAATAATTTTGAGTATCAATACATTGCCAAAAAAGTCGCGCCCACCTTTAAAATTCCTTCAGGTGAGCATTATGTGCGCCTAGAAAGTGGTAAGGGTGAGTTAGGGGTGTTTATTGTGGGTAACGATGATGTCTTCCCTTGGCGTTGGAAAATCCGCGCCCCTGATTTCAACAATTTACAAATCCTTCCTCATCTTCTCAAAGGGGTAAAAGTTGCTGATATTATGGCAATTCTCGGTAGTATCGATGTCATTATGGGATCGGTCGATCGATAAGTCTGGAATGAAAAATTGAGAATTAAGAATTAAGAATTAAGAATTAAGAATTAGGAATTACCAATAATCGCTTTAGCAGATTTTCGCTATCAGCATTGAAATTTATTTCAATGTGGGTTATTGATTAACGCCCTTATTACTAATTCATAAAAAAAGATTGCTTCGTTACCTCGCAATGACAAGAAAATTTAAGATTTTAAAATAAAATATTATGCAAACTATCGATAAACCTTTACCTAGTCTCAATCTCTTTGATGGTACAATTCATCGCCGTAAAACTCGCCCTGTTAAAATAGGTAACATCACCATCGGCGGAAATAATCCCGTAGTAGTACAATCGATGATTAATGAAGATACCCTCGATGTGTCGGCTTCCGTTGCCGCTATTCGCCGTTTACATGAAATTGGTTGCGAAATTGTTAGGGTGACAGTGCCTAGTTTAGCCCATGCTAAAGCTGTTGGTGAAATTAAAGAGCAGTTAATTAAAACCTATCAAAATGTTCCCCTTGTGGCCGATGTCCATCATAATGGTATGAAAATCGCCCTTGAAGTGGCTAAACACGTTGATAAGGTGCGTATTAATCCTGGTTTATACGTCTTTGAAAAGCCTAAGCTCGATCGAACCGACTATAGTGATAAAGAATTTGCCGAAATTGGTGATAAAATTAGAGAAACCCTCGAACCGTTAGTTATTTCCTTACGAGATCAAGGTAAAGCGATGCGTATCGGCGTTAATCATGGCTCTTTGGCAGAAAGAATGCTCTTTACCTATGGTGATACTCCCGAAGGTATGGTAGAATCGGCGATCGAATTTATCAAAATCTGCGAATCATTGGATTTTCGTAACTTAATTGTCTCCATGAAAGCCTCCAGAGTACCAGTCATGTTGTCAGCTTATCGCTTAATGGTGAAACGCATGGACGAATTAGGCATGGATTATCCCTTACATTTAGGCGTTACCGAAGCAGGAGACGGCGAATATGGGCGCATCAAATCCACCGCAGGAATTGGTACATTATTAGCAGAAGGTATCGGCGACACTATCAGAGTATCCTTAACCGAAGCCCCAGAAAAAGAAATTCCTGTTTGCTATAGCATTTTACAATCCCTTGGATTGCGTAAAACCATGGTGGAATATGTAGCTTGTCCTTCCTGTGGACGTACTTTATTTAACCTTGAGGAAGTTTTGCACAAAGTTAGGGAAGCCACAAAACACCTCACTGGTTTAGATATAGCTGTAATGGGTTGTATCGTGAATGGACCGGGTGAAATGGCAGATGCTGATTATGGCTATGTAGGGAAGCAACCCGGTTTTATTTCCTTGTATCGTGGTAAGGAAGAAATCAAAAAAGTTCCAGAAACCGAAGGTGTTGAAGAATTAATCAACTTAATCAAAGCTGACGGTAGATGGGTTGAGCCATAATAGTATTTTGTTGTAGATTTATAGTTTTTTGATGGGGTTAGGTTTTAGGTTTTAGGTGTTAGTGTTAGGTTTTAGTAATTCATAATTGGCGAAATTCGAGTATTCAGAAAAAATACAGGTAAAATGCCTGTTTTACGGTGGAGAAATAAGAGAAATAAAATTAAAGCATGGATATATCTGTCCAGAAAAAGTTATTAAGAAAAAAATATATTCAACAAAGATTAAGTCTTTCTCCTGCACAATGGCGATCGAACAGTGATAAAATTTGTCAAAATATATTAGATAGTGAGATTTTTCGTCAAGCTAAAGTCGTTTTAAGTTATTTTAGCTTTAAACAAGAACCAGATTTAAGTCTTTTACATCAACAAGATAAGGTTATTTGGGGTTTTCCCCGTTGTGAAGGTAATAATTTAGTGTGGCATCAATGGCAATGGGGAAATGAGTTAGACACTGGAAAATATAACATTCTTGAGCCTTTGGCGGATTCTCCTTTAATTGATATTACCCTTGTTGATTTAATTTTAGTACCTTCGGTACTGCTCGATCGAACTGGTTATCGTTTAGGCTATGGTGGAGGTTATTACGATCGAATGTTAGCCTCTTTTCCATGTCAAAATACTATGGGTATTGTTTTCGATTTTGCCTATATACCCCATTTACCTAGAGAATCTTGGGATAAACCTTTAAAGTATATTTGTACTGAGAATAATCTGAGTCAGTCATTAGAAATCACCTAAGTTCGATCGAACTGTAACATCTCGATCGAACCTTACCACACCATCGAACCTTACCACACCATCGAACCTCACCATATTATCGATCGAACTCCACCATATTATCGAACTGTAACACCTCGATCGAACCTTGTATAATTGTAACTTTATAAAAATATTATTAAATTTTGCATAAATTCCGAAAATCATCCTGATAATTAAATAGAAGCAAAAATTATCATAGTGTTTTTACACTTCACTCTATGGAAAAACCGCAATCTCCAGATATTCAAGCACAACTCACCCAAGCCAGAGAAAATCTGCAAAGGTTAGGTAATGCCGTCTCCGAATTGGTTAACCTCTCCCCCGATGTTTTCGGTGATGAAGCCATAAAAACTCGTTTACAGGATTTTCAACAAGCCTACGAAGAAGCCACTCAACGCCTTGCTAATCCTACCTTTCGCATCGCTACGATCGGCACTACTTCTTCGGGAAAATCTACCATCGTCAATGCCTTAATGGGGCGCAGAATTGCCCCCATCGAAGCAGGTGAAATGAGTGGCGGTGTGCTAACTTTAACTCATTCCCTCAATCGAAAATTAGTCATCGAAGCCACAGAAAATGCGGTGTGGGAAACAGGAGAATGGACAGATATAAATGATAATGATCTTTATAGTCGCATTCAAACGGCAATGCACAGCTATCATGAAGCAAGGAGAAAAAAAGAATATATCGCTCCCCAAATAACCGCCCATATTCCTTTACTTCCTGCCTGTGATGCTAGTTTATCGGGATTACCAGAGGGAATTAATGTTGAGTTTTTGGACTTACCCGGACTTAAATCAGTACAAGATAAAACAAACTTAGATATTATTCAGCCTTTGGTGGGTAAGGCTTTTAGTTTAGTTGCCTTAGATTATATGCAGGTAGATGAGCAACATCGCCAAAAATTATTAACGGAATTAAAAGAAGTCGTTGAATCTTTACAAGGACGTACTGACTCTCTTATATTTATTTTAAACCGAGTTGATCAACGGGGTGCAGATGATAAACCTCTTGAGGAGCGTTTACAACAGTTAAAAACGGAAATACAAGAGCAGTTAAATCTTCCATCATTGCCTGATATTATCCCTTTCAATGCCCGTCTTTTATACTATGCTCAATGTGCATGGGGTACGAATCCTTTACATACTAGCTCTAATGTTACCCCAGAAGTTCGTTTACAATTACTTAAATCACTTTTTAAAGATTGTGCTAGTTTTATTGAGGAAAAAACAGACGTTAATTTTAATAATTTTTCAATCAAATTTTGGACTATTTCCTCTGTTAAATATTTAGCTGATTTAATATTGACTTGTCAATTTTATTATGATTTGGATGATTGGTTGAGTGATATAAAAAAATCGGTTAAAAGAAATGGAAAAATTGATGATGAAACAATACAACAATTATCAATTTATACTATTAATTGGAGCGGAGGTGAAGCCTTATGGGAATGTATCAGGTTAAGATTAAAAGAATCATTTTCTTCTGTAGTTATCGTGCCAATTTTAAAACCTGTTTTTGATAACTTTGATACTTTAATATCACAAGTAAGTATTTTTATAGAAACACGTCAACTTCAAGATAAAAAGAAAATTAAATCTGCTAAAACAAATCTTGTTAAAATTCGAGATTCTGTAAAAAATAATGTAGAAAATTTAGGGAAAAGTAAAAGAGAATTTACTAACATTTTCCAAGAAATTATAGAAAGTCACGCTGATGTTCAACCAACGAAACAATTAAAACTTAGAAAAAAGTTAAAAGAAAACAAAGACATTTCTCCTAAAATAATAAAGGATTTAGTTACAATTCTCGATATTATCAATGAGATTGAAGCAGATTTAAACATTTCTATTATTACTCCCGTGAATAAGTCACTGATTAATAATTCATCAAGTTTTGAATTGAAAGATAAATTGAAAGAAAAAATCATCCCCTCATTAGCTGAAGATATAGCGAGGAATTATGATTCTGTCAGTCGAATTATGACAAAATTTGAACAAAAAGAAGATTTTTTCTATCGTCAGATTAAAGCAAATGATGAAAAAGGAAAAGCCGAATTAAAAAGAGAAGAACAACATTTTAGACTTCTTTATTTCACTATTCGTCAAGCTATGACAGCAAGAGCTAATTTTAAATTTCAAGCAAAAGCTAAATCTTTTCTAGATGTCTTAGAATCTCTTAAAGATGAATGGCTTTTAAAATTAATTAATTCCCTAATTGAACAAGAATTATTGTCCGATAAGTTACAACAAGCAATTCTAAGTGATACTAAGAAAAAACTATCACAAAATCCTCCTGAGTTGCCTTTAGAGTTGTTTAAATTTACGGATGGTATTACATCAAATAAAACGAAAAAAAAAGAAATAATTGGTACTGAAACTAAAGATGTTCCGGTAAACAAAACAAGACTTGTTCAAGATGTAGAAACATATACCATTGGTTCTTGCTTTCAACAAACCATGACTCGTCCAATTACGAGACAAGAAAGGTATAATACGACAGAAAAACGAACATCTAATGTTTATGGAGACGTAGAATATGAAGAATTATATTTACCAACTCCCCAATTAATGGCAAAACAATGGACGCAAGGTATCGCCCAAGAAAGGGAGACACTTTGGCAAATATTAAAAGATTGGATTGAAGAACAATTAGATATTGTGAATCAGATTTTTGCTGAGTCTGTAAAAGAAATCAGTGATTTTTGTGAGCGTATTTTAGATGAACAACTACAAATAGTTGAATCAGAATTAGAAATTTCCATGCAATTTTGGCAGGAGGTACAAACAAAAGAAAATGAGATAAAACAAATCAACGAGGATTTCCGACAAGATTTAGGGTTGATGACTACCTTAAAAGATATGTCACAATAAAATAAACTATTGATTAGAGATTAAGCCATGAATCAATTAAATATTTCCGTTACTGAAGATTTACAGGATTTTATCAATGAACAAATCAAAACAAAAGGTTATAGTAACCTAAGCGAATATATTAATTATTTAATTCAAAAAGATAGAGAAAAACAAGCCGAAAAGCATTTAGAAGAATTACTTTTAGAAGGATTAGAAAGTCCTGAATTTATTGAGGTAAATGATCAATGGTGGGAGGAAAAAAGGCTCAAATTAATGAATCAAATTAAAGGTAACAACTTATGAGCTTATTAATTAAAGTATCCACTAAAGCAAGTCAAGATTTAGAGGATTTATTCAACTATCTAGCAAGAGAAAATGAAAGTATTGCTTTCAAATTTTTTGACTCCTCCAGAGAAACCATTGCTTTACTTGCTAAGATGCCAAATCTTGGGAAATCTTGTCAAATTGCTAATCCTAAATTAAAAGATTTACGACAATATCGAGTTAAAGGTTTTAACAAATTTTTAGTTTTTTATTTCGTGTCTGATAATTTACTAATTATTGTCAGAGTTCTTCAAGGAAATCGTGATATTGAAACGATTTTAAATAGATAATAACATTATTAAATTTTACTAAAAAAATAAAACTACAGAATATGAATATAAATATTATCGATTTCTTATATAAGAAATTATGTAACTTTTTACAAAGTTTATTAAACACAAAAAAAGATCATTATGATAATCAATCAGAATATATAAATGATAGAGAGGGTAACTTTAGAGAGATTGATAATGATAATGTAAAAAATAAGTTTGATCGTGAAATTTCTGAAAAAAATTGCTTAATTTTAGTTATTCGTGCCTCAAATATATCTTTAGTTAACCATATTAAAAATAAAGGAAAAATTGATCAGAATGATTGTGAAAATCTTTATCAATCAACCATTTATTTAAACTATGACAATGAAGATAAATTTTTATATGAATGGCAACAGTTAACAAACGAAAAAAAGTTTTATATTTCCAATGAACAAGAATATTCTGATGGGGATATTTTTTTAATAAAAGTTAAGCTAAAAAATACAGAAAATAGATTTAATCCAAATCTTGATCAAATAGAAAGATATGATGCTTTTATGAATTTAGCAAATTTAGCGATCGATATAGAAGTTTCAGAAAGACTAGATATGGAAGCCTATGAAAAATTTAATGTTTATAATCGGTAAATACAATAAAAATTATGCTTATTTCCACTGATTTATTAGTAAATAATCCTAGTATTATTCAAGGATTAATTGATGGTAGCTTAGTTCGTTATGGTAGCGTGATTCGTTATGCCTCTGGTTTTCCTAACGGTGGGCAAATAGTTCAACATTTAGCCGAAGCTCCTAATTTGACTAATTCCTTACTCAGTATCGCTTCTAATCCGCTCATGGGTAGTGTTAACGCTGGAGTTAATGCCGTTGGGCATACCGTCACTGTCAATCAGTTAATGGGATTAAATACGAAAGTATCCGCTATGCAACAAACCCTATCTCAAGTCATGGGGTTAAGCCAAATTGCGGCAGGAGCAAGTGTACTAAATTTAGGGGTAAGTGTGGCAGGTTTTGCTTATATGGGTTATAAACTCCATCAGATGCAAAAGTCTATTAATCATCTTCAGCAAACGATGGAAACTGGTTTTAATAAAGTGGAAACCCGTTTAAATAATCTTGATAACAAAATGAGTCACGGTTTTAATGTGGTGATTGAAGGCTTAAATCACGTTAACAGTCGTTTAGATGTGGTTTCTGGGCAATTAGCTTATTTATATTTATTAGTGCAGGATAGTCGAGAAAAACAAGAAAATCTAGGGAAAGCGATTTCTAAAATTCACAAAATGATGTTAATTGATAAAATTTGCACTTTACAAGCTGAATTAGACGATTTAAGACGTTTTCCCCATGATTCTCCCCGATTAGCCCTAAAAACAGCTACTAATACTCGTTTATCTTTAAGTAGTCAGGCGATGCACTCATCCCCAGATTTAGAGGCGGAATTGCTTTTAAATAGTGACGTATCGATTCAAGGGTGGGCAGTTGCAACGGCGACAGAAGCCCATTTACTTTTACAAATGGGGCAACATGGGGAAGCAAAAGGAATGTTAAGGGAGGAGATAGAAAAGTTTAAAACCGTCGCTCATAATTGGGGTAATAGCCTGATAAAAGAGGGTAATTCGTCTTTGTCAACCGCCTATCGTTTTTCGGCTTCTCCCTTTGCAGAATATATCACCCCCGAAAGAGTCACCAGAATTAAGGATATTTCCCCTAGTGATTTTAGTTTAGATCGAGATCAACTAAGACGCAAAAAAAATGAGGCAAATGTAGAGTTTGAAATGTCTTACGCTCAGGAAAGATACCCTAAATCATGGATACAACAACAGATTGCGATCGCTGAATATTTAGACGGTTTAAGCGAATTATTGGCACGATTAGAGAGTTTAGAAGCCTTTGCGGATTTGTGCGAAAGTCGTAACCTGAAAAGCAGTAAGGAGATTTTGCCTGATGAGAATACTCCTTCGGGATTGTATTTGTTACCTGCGGATTGAAAACCCGTAAAACAGGCTTCTAGCCTGTAAATAAAGCTCTAAAGAGCTTACTACAAACGGTTCGATCGAGTTTATGGGGTTCGATCGATTTTCCATTGATTTAAAATACAATATGTTGTTATTAAGATATAATTAATAAGGCAAATAATCACAGAATAATATTGAGTGAGATGAAAACAATCACCCTGAAAATAGATGATCGCATCAATGAGCAATTTATAAATCTTCTGAAGGGTTTTTCAGAGAATGAATTAAGGATTTTAGAAGAATCTGAATATATCAGTGATGATGACTATTTAAGATCGTTATCGGGAATGGTTGAAAGTATCAAGGAAGCTAGAAAAGAACCCATTGACAATGGTGTCACCTTAAATCAACTAGATTGGTAATGTATAAGATAATTTTTATGACACAAGCACAGAAAGATGCAAAAAAGTTATCTTCTAGTGGATTGAAACAAAAAACATTGACACTAATTGAAATTATAGTTAATGATCCCTATCAATATCCGCCTGAATATGAATTACTCAAAGGGGATATGAAAGAATTAATTAGTAGAAGAATCAATAAGCAACATAGATTAGTGTATGAAGTAATCGAGCAAGAAAAGTTGATTAAGATATATCGGATGTGGACTCACTATGAGTAATGACATCGAGCTTTATGAGGAGTTTGAGAGATTGCTTCGTTTCCTCGCAATGACAAGGAGGAGAAAGGGTTCGATCGAAAGTATTATTATAGGATATGAGATAAATATAACGAATTTTAAATGAAACCGAGTGTATATATTGAGACTTCTGTAGTTAGTTATTTAACTGCCCGACCTAGTCGTGATTTAATAAGTGCTAGTCGTCAACAAACTTGGAATTGTAAACATATCGCTAATGCTACCATGAGAACTAAGATTGAAAAAAATTTGTCGTCTTAATGGTTATGAGCCTTCAATTATTTGTAACCCCGAAGAATTAATGGAGAAATAAAAATGAACTACGATCCTGTTATTGCTGAACTTTATCAAATTAAACAAGATTTAGCCGCCGAATTTGATTATGATCTAAAAAAAATTTATGAGGCGTTAAAAGTGAGACAAAAAGCTAATCCTAAACCCCATATTAAATTACCTGCAAAACGATCGAGTAATTTTTAAGGTTCGATCGATTTTGGGGGAGGCGATTCTTGGTTTATAGTTATAAAGACGATCGATTTTGATAAAATAAAAACAATTATTGTGGGTAAATAAACTATGACCGAATTATTAGAAAAAGCGTTTGCTCAAGTTTCAGAATTACCTGAAAAAGAACAAAATGAAATTGCTAGTTTAATTTTAGAAGAAATAGCTGATGAGCAAAAATGGCAAAAAAGTTTTGCTGATTCAACAACACAATTAGAAATCTTAGCTCAAGAAGCATTAAAAGAATATAAACTAGGTAAAACTCGTTCTTTCCCTTAAGAAAATGGAATCTCAAACAACAGATCGTTTTTGGAAGGCTTACGATAAATTACCTTCTTCTGTACAAAAAACCGCAAAAAAAATTCATAAACGTTGGCAAGATAATCCTTATGATTCTAGCTTGAAATTTAAGCAGATACATCCTGTCAAACCAATATATTCCGTCAGAATTGGTTTAGATTGGCGTGCTGTTGGCATAAAGCAAGATAATACAGTAATTTGGTTTTGGATTGGTTCTCATAGCGAATATGATAAATTAATATCTCAACTATAAATTTTGAGGCTATCGTGTGCCTTTGACATTATTTTTTGTAACGAGGTTTGATCGCTTTTCGATCAAAAAAAGTGGGGAGGTTCGATCGAGTTTGAGAGATTGCTTCGTTTCTTCGCAATGACAAGGAGGAAAGAGGGTTCGATCGTTTTTCGAATTAAATTCCAGTTATTCAATTTCTCCTCCAAATAATTCTAATTCAAGACTCTGGAGAGATTTACCGTGATCACTACCTTTAAGATAATTTTGCCATTCAGACTCAGATTCGTCTAAATCTTGACTTGTAAAATCATCATCTAAATTATCAAAACGTTTTTTTAACTCTTGAAAGAGTCGATTTTGGTCAGTAATACTGAGAGTTTGAATTTGATTTAATATTTCATTATAAACAGTCATATTTTTTCGATATTATCTACACTAGGTAGCATTATAATCAAATATCGCTCTTGATGGGGAGTAGGAGGTTCGATCGAGTTTTGGGGGGATTGCTTCGTTTCCTCGCAATGACAAGGAGGAGAAAGGGTTCGATCGCCAAAGGCGGTGCGATCGAATTGTGGGGAAATTCCCCATTCCACATTCCTAACTAGCCTATAGTTGAGCGTCTTATAGGGCGACGGGTAAAATGATGCCCTGCTGGGCGAGGAGGAGGAGCTTGACGTAACGGGGGTTTCGATCGTCTTTCTCTTGTTCTTTCTTCATCTTCATAAATTTCGAGATAAAGAGTATCTCCAGAAAGTTGAGCGGCTGTTTGTAATACAGTTCTCAGGGCTTGGATATTTCTGCCACCTCTACCATAAATCTTGCCCTTGTCATTTTCTTCAAAAGCTAAACGAATCCAGACTCTTTTAGTGCTAGATATTTGCTCACAATCAAAATTCAACAATTCAGGGGATTCTAGTAAAGGTTCAATCAAAAAACGGACTAAACCATCATAATCAGGAGATAATCCGTTATTATTTCCATTTAATTCATTATTAAGCATTTACTTGTTCAAATACCTTTGCTTTTACCAAAATACGGCGCACGGTTTCGGTGGGTTGAGCCCCTTGTTTTAAACGGGTGACAATAGCAGGTACATTTAATCTAGTTTCATCACTTCTAGGGTTATAAAAACCTAATTCTTCTAAGGCTTCTCCATCCCGACGGTTACGACTATTCATCGCTACAATACGATAACTTACTTCTCTTTTTTTTCCTAAGCGTTTCAAACGTAATTTAACCATATTAATTTAATTAATTTGCAATTCAATTTCATAAGTTAAGATTTAACTAACCTATACTATCATACAGAAATTTGACCTTAATTGCTAAGGGAAATCGAAATAATCAATTAACTACAGTTAATAATCCTTACTTCCTTCTTAACAAATTCGACTATGAGTTTACATTCCGCCATTACCCATCAAGATATTCCTAGAATACAAAAAATTCTCTCATCTGGACAATGCCGTGATGAAGATAAAAATTTAGGGTTAATTTATGCTATACAAAGAGGATATATGAACATTGCTCAATTACTGATTGGTGCTGACGCTGATGTTAACTTTCAAAATCTCCCTCATCAAATGACACCTTTAATGTTTGCTTGTGCCGGAAATCATCTTTCTGTGTGTGAATTATTGATTAACAATGGTGCGGATGTTAATTTGACTAATGATGATGAAACTTCTCCCCTGATGATTGCTTGTTATCGGGGATATACTCCCATTGTGGAAATGTTGTTAAAAAATAATGCTTCCGTGAATCATCAAGATTTAGATGGTGATAATTCCCTTCATTTGGCTATCAAGTCGAATCATTTTGACGTAGTTAATTTATTAATTGATTATGGGGCGGATGTTTTTGTGGATGATGGTGCATTAAGTATTGCCATCGATGAAAATAATCTGGATATGGTAAATTTTTTATTAGCCCGATCGATCGATGTCAATCAGAGTAATAATGATGGTATAACACCCTTAATCATGTCTTGTGCTCATGGAAATATTCCTATTGTAGAGACGTTATTACAAGCAGGGGCAAATATCAATCATCGAGATAATAGTGGGGATACTGCCTTACATTTAGGAGTGTTAGAAGGACATTTAGAAATAGTACAGATATTGTTAAAACAAGGTGCGAATCCTAATGTTATCAATCACGAAGGAGACTCACCCTTGTTGATTGCCTGTGTACAGGGTTACACCGAAATAGTGGTAGAGTTGTTAAAATATAATGCAGATGTCAATTTCCATAATGATACCGATACTCCTCTCGGTTTAGCCATTGTTAACGGTTGGCAACAAATAGCTATTCATTTACTCCATGGGGGGGCTAATCCTGATACTATTTTAGGAGATGGTAAAAGTATATTAATGAAAATGTGCGATCGAAATAACCTACCATTAATCTCAGAATTATTAAAAGCAGGTGCAGACGTTAACCTTGAAGACAACGGCGGAGGCACAGCCTTAATGTGGGCTTCCCATCGGGGTAATATAGAAGCGGTGAAATTATTAGTCAAAGTAGAAGGCATCAAAATCAACCATCAAAATCATGGGGGATATACGGCGGCTAGTTTAGCAGAATATAATAAATATCCTGAAGTGGCTAAATTTTTGAAAGAATTAAATTTTTAGCAACAAAAAACCCGATATTAAAAACAATTGACATTCAGGATTAGTGACACTTCACTGACAATTATCACACTTTGTGCAACGAAAATTTTGGGAAGGAGGAAAGCCAAAAGCTGATAATAAAAAATGCCATCGGCAAGTTTTTGTCGTTAGATATTGTGAGGTTTCTTGAGTTAATTTTTTCTGTTGTTTTATCAAAAGTTCGATCGAACCTTGAGGATTATTTATAGTTAATTGATAATGATAAGGATCAATCCACCGTAATTGTTGGCTACTATTTAAGATAGATAAATATAAGGAGATATTAGGGTTATTAAATTCCCTCGATAATGCCTCAATATTTCCCTGTTTTGGTATTTGCTGAATAAATCTTTGCGCTTCTTGATAAAGTTTGATTTGTTGATTCAAAAAATATTGTCTTCTTTGTTTATCTTCTGGATTTAAAAAACCCGTAGCTTCACTGATGAGAGTAACTGCTTCCGTAAGTTTTCCATCCCTACCTCCCCTGCCTATTTCTTGAATATACTCCGACAACAATAAAGGAGCTTGATAATGAAAAATCCATCTTAGGTTACTTTTATTGATACCCATACCAAAAGCGTTGGTACAAACTACAAATTTAATTCTTTCCTGTAACCAATCATTTTCGATTTTTCGGCGGATGTCACTACTTAATCCTCCGTGATAGGCTTGATTTGGATAACCTTCTTGATTGAGCAAATTAGCTAATTCATGGCTATCTTTTCTTGTACGCACATAAATTAAACCACTTTGCTTAGATTTTCTCTGAATATATTGAATTAACTCTTGTTTTCTTCCTTTCGGTGTCCAAATCGTTTTTACTTGTATCTGTAAATTATCACGATAGGGGCTAATTAAGAATTTTTCAGGGTTAGACAGTTGTAAGGATTGAATAATGGTTTTTTGAGTATTAATATCCGCCGTTGCCGTAAAAGATGCTATTGAAATTTTGGTATCCGATGGTTTATGATTAAGTAATAATGGGCGAATAGTGCCTAAACGTCTATAGGCAGGGCGAAAAGACTCTCCCCATTGCGCTAAACAGTGCGCTTCGTCTAAAATTAAACCGTTAATTTTTATGTCTGGATTGCTGATTATTTGCCAGATAGGCGGTGAAAGTAGGGTTTCTGGAGATAGATAGAGTAATCTTAATTGTTGAGACTTTAAAACCTCAAGGGTTTGTTTTCGATCGAACTTACTCACTTCACTATGTAGGATTCCAGCAGGTAAATTTTTCGATCGTAATTCTTGTACTTGATTTTCCATCAAAGCTACTAAAGGAGAAATAACCAAAGTTAAACCCTCTTGCAACAAAGCAGGTAACTGAAAACAGAGAGATTTTCCTCCTCCCGTTGGCATAACAATTAAACAATCTTTCCCCGACAAAATTGCCCTCATAATTTCAGCTTGAGGATAGCGAAAATCATCATAACCCCAATATTTTTTTAGAGTTTGTTTTAAATTTTGTAAGTTAGTTTCCATTTAATGGATAATGAATAATGAATAAATAATTGGTAATTCTTAATTCTTTAATGGCTCTTCTACAGTAGTTATGATATTTTAGCAATAAATAATCGTTAAAAATATTGATATATAATAGATTTAAGATTTTAAAAATGCAAATATTATAAATTTACAGTTTTAATTTAACCTAACACCTGCCACCTGATACCTGACACTTTTTTTAGACATAATTTATCATACTCAAAGTAAGAGAGCCATAATTTTTGTATTTATTAATGTATAAATTTGAATAATTTAAAGTTAAAAAAACCTCTTAATTCTTGGGAAATCTTTTTAGGCTTTGATAGCAGATTCAATCAAAAAATCTAACAATTCTTTGCCATTTTTTACAGCTTCCTCATAACTGTACTTTAGACATCTCCAGAAATGAAAAATTAAATCAATTTAGATATTGAAATCGTTAAATTAATATAGTTTATCGTCATTTT
>NZ_JBLZFY010000093.1:0-15734 GCF_050753365.1 Geminocystis sp. CENA526 | reverse complement strand
CACTATACACTATACACTATACACTATACACTATACACTATACTAATTTAGCTTATTGGTTAGTTGACGAGCGCGATAAAAGGTTTCTAAACTGTGGGTATCTCCCACAAAGCGCCAATGCCAAGGCTCATAACTGATACCCTGTAAATTATCGGGGGTGAAAGACAATTCAAAACTGTATCTAGCGGCATTTTGACTTAACCATCTATAGGCTGGAGTTTGTTCAAAATTGGTGTTTAAATTGGTAGCAGGGGCGTTGCCGTCTCCAATATCAATGGCATACCCTGTATGATGTTCGCTATATCCGGGGGGAGCGCTTACTTCCGCCCTTTTCGATGTGGGTTGATTTCTTTTTTCTTTGATTCTGAAAAACAGGTATTCTTGATCTGAGATCGATCGAAATCCTGACAGGGGAGTTAAGATGATACCTTGCGCCCTTGCATCGGATTGCATTTGTAAAAATTTCTCGGCGGCTTTTGCCCGTAGCTTAATACTACCATCTCTGGTGATGGGTTTTAGTTCACTTTGAGGAGCTTCTTCGTAGGCTAAATGTCCTAAAATATTTTCGGGTATTGCTTCATTTTCTGGAGTTTCTATCTTTTCATCTTCTGTAACATTGGCAATATCTTCTTCTATGACTTCTGGAGAAGGGTTATTCACTTGGGGAGAAGGGCGATTTAATAACCATAAAATCACGATCGAGAATCCCATCATTACCCCTACTATGACAATAATTATTTTATAGGGTTCGATCGAACTAGGAGATTTTTTAGTTTTAGTAACTTCCCTTAGAGCAACTGGAATTTCATCCATAGATGTTATATTTCTTGAGATTTCCTTAATTATTTTAACCGACACGGGTGGAAAATGGAGAATGAATAAGAGACAGATAGAAGAGATGTAAGATAGAGGGGGAAGCGGGATTTTTTCAAACTCAATTCGATAACGAAGAAATTTGGCTTTTCAGGATAAATTGAAAGGAGTAACTGATTTGTAAAATGTTTAACGACATTAACTTGTCACCGATGACAATTAACTTGGCACTGTACAGCAAAATTGAAGCCATCTATCGGACTCGAACCGATGACCTACTGATTACAAATCAGTTGCTCTACCAACTGAGCTAAGATGGCAATTTATCAATCACGATCATCATTATAACGAATTTTATTTGGGATTTGTCAAGTTATAATAGAGAAAATTTCAGTGACAGGATTGATATTACCCTTGACTACTTTACCCGAAGACTTTAACGACGATAATTGGATAGATGAGGCGGATTCTTCCTCAGAGGATAATGACACACAAAAATATTATCCTTCCCCTAAGCTACAATCCTATCAATTTAAACCTGCCACGATCGCACTGGTAGAGAGTGCATTTTTAGCTAGTACCGCTAGTTTAATTTGGTTAATAGACTATTATTTTCGCTTAGGTCCATTCTTGAAAATGTTGTTTCCTTTACCGATAGCTCTAATTTACTTGCGTCGTGGTCAAAGAGCTTCTATTATTACTACGATCGTCTGTGGATTATTATTAAGTATTTTGATGGGACCTCCTCGCAGTATCATTTATATTATCCCTTATGGATTAATGGGGATTCAGTTGGGTGCTTTATGGCGTAACGGTGCAAACTGGTATCTTTCGATTTTCACCGCTAGTGTCATCGGTTGTTTCGGTTTTTTCTTCCGTTTTTGGCTATTTTCCATACTCTTAGGGGAAGATTTATGGGCTTATGTCATCAGTCAGGTAACTAATTTGGCGGACTGGATTTTTCTCAAATTGGGTATTATGGCTGAACCTAATTTTATGACGATTCAACTTTTAGCTTTATTAGTGGTTTTAATCAACAATTTAATTTATAGTTTGACCGTGCATCTGGTAGGATTATTGATGTTCGATCGACTTAATAACCCCATTCCACGCCCCCCCCAGTGGTTAAAAGTTATTTTAGACTATGAATAAAACAGACAAATGGACAAAAAAGTCTCAACTATTCATTATTCACTAATTACTTGGCATTTTTCGATCGTATTTTGAGTACTAGGAAAAGTAAAAATATTTTGAAACCAATTATTAATAATGCCCATTTTTTGATCAAGATTTATCGAGCTATTGATAAAATTTTCCCATTCAGGATCATTTTGAGGAAGAATTAAACCGTATTTTTCACAAGTAAAAGGTGGATCAGGTGCTAAGATAAAATTGTGATTTTCTCCTAAAGGTAATCTTTGCGCGATCGATTGACCAATTAATAGAATACCATCATCAGCAAAGGCATCTATTCTCCCTTGTTTTAAAGCCTGTAAACCTCTTTCACTACCTCTTAAGCCTTGAAATAACTCAAAATTTGCTTGGGGATATTTACTTTTCATAAACACTTCTGTTGTCGTGTTTCTTAGCAATCCAATCGTAAAATTCTTACCATCAGAATTGATTAAATTTTGTTCTTTATCTGTGGCAACTATAAACTTAATTCCAGACAGAAAAAAAGGTTCAGAAAAAGTTACTTGATAATCTTCTAATTTTCTAATAGTATTAGGTCCACATTCAAAATGAACCACTTTATCTTGTACAATATTAAAACGGTTATCTAAACTAGAAACCACTAACTGAATACTAATAATATCTCGATCGAGCTTATTTCTTAAATCTTCTCTGATGATACGAATAACATCAACACAAATCCCTTGTAATGCACCATCAATGCGATAACCGAAAGGAATAGCATCATTTCTCACTCCAACTTTTAATAACCCCGTGCGATTAATTTCTTCTAAAACCGTTTCTGCTTTAACATCAGTGTTATGAAACAAGCCTAATGCGCAAATACTAAATGTTAAAAAAGTTTTAATAATTTTGTGTTGAATAATCATATTTTTTCTACATTTTTGAAGCACTTGTACCAAAAATCAAGGAATTGAGATTCCTTCGCTACTCTCGGAATGACATAGAATATCGTTAAAGGTACATAAGTTCTAATTTTTCATCTTCTTGGTGGAAGATTTATGCAAATATTTAACAATAGTATCCGCTACGATATAGGGATGAGTTAATTGCGGAAAATGTCCTTTCGTTGGCAGTATAGCAATTTTACTATGTTCAATTACTTCATTTAAGTATAAACCTACTTCTAACGGCACAAACATATCATTTTGCGGTTGAATAATTAAAGTGGGTAATTTTAATTGAGATACCTCTTGACGATAATCTGACGAAATAATCATTTTAAACACGATTAAGGCTATATCTGGACTTAGTTTTAACAAACATTGAGCAAATTCTTCCGATAACAATGGTTGACTAGGATCATCGATCGCACTTACGCTAAAATGTTGTATCCAGTCGGAATAGTTTTTTGCCATAACACTAAGCATTTGTAATACTTCTTGTTCTGTAAAACCTCCTACATAATTAGTATCATTCAAATAACGAGGAGAAGCGCCAATAAAAACCAGTCGTTTAAAAAAGTCAGGATTCTTTAAAGCCACTAAAGTACCTATCATACAACTAGCAGAATGGGCAATCAAAGTAGCTCTTTTGATATTTAAATAGTTGCAAATAGTCGTTAAATCTTTGGCATAGTCAGAAAAGCTATTATAAAGAGTAACATCAAATTCATCTCTTCCCAGAAAACTACTGCCGATTAAATCAAATAAAATAATGCGATATTCTTGTTTAAAAGCAGGTAAAATATATTCCCATGAGGATTGTTGACTACCAAATCCGTGCGCAAATAGTAAAGTTTCTTTGGCTTCTGGATTTCCTAATATTTTAATGTGATGTCGTTCAAAAAGATCATTCATCATAGTTTTAGATTATATGACTAGATTCGATCGATTATAATATAAATTTACTAAGGTTGAGAGGGAATACTTCGATAGTTATCGAGCGTAGTCGAAATATGACACTCAGTGCGAGAAGTTAAGAGTTTTAGTGGTTTTTCAGAATGAATAAAAAATCACAAGGTGACGTTAGGGAAAAGATAACGGGTAAAAGCTAATAACAAAGCAATAATTACACCTCCTGCGATCGATCGAGCTACAAATTCGATATTCCCCAATCGTTTGTCTAAACCTGAGTATTTATCATTCAGACTTGTTTCTAAGCTAGAGTATTTAACATTTAAACTTGTTTCTAAACTAGAGTATTTAACATTTAAACTTGTTTCTAAACTAGAGTATTTATCATTCAGACTTGTTTCTAAACTATTAACTTTTTGATCAAGATTATTAACTTTTTGATCAAGTTTTGCTACATTGACTTTGATTTCATTAATATCATTGGTTAAATGATCAATTTTGCTTTCTAACCTTGACAATACATCTGCAATATTAACTTCGATCGTTGGATTCATTTTTTATTCCTCAATTTATCTTTAATTTTAAACTTTTTTCTTGAGTAACTCTTTAACTATTATGTCAAAAATGACTTTTTCAACACCCTACGGGCTAGAAGCCCGTTTTACGTTGTTTTAGGGATAAAATGTTAAGGTGGGTAAACCTAAATCTTCAGCCCATCCCATCATTAAGTTTAAACATTGTACCGCTTGTCCAGCCTGTCCTTTAATTAAATTATCGATCGCAGACATAACAATTACTCTACCCGTGCGAGTGTCAACTTCAATGCCAATATAAGCCAAATTTGTACCACAAGCCCATTTTGTCTGAGGATAGATACCATTTCCTAACACCTTCACAAAACTGGAATTACGATAAAAAGCACTGTAGATTGTAAGTAAGTCTTCCGTAACTAAACCCGGATCTCTTAATGTACCATAAACAGTTGACAAAATCCCCCTAGGCATGGGTATTAAATGGGGTGTAAATTGGACTTTAACTTCACCACGGGCTAAATCAGAGCAAATTTCTTCAATTTCTGGGGTATGACGATGTTTTGCGACTCCATACGCTCCTAATGAGCTATCAGCTTCCGCTAACAGTAAATTTATTTTGCCTTGTCTGCCTCCTCCTGATGTGCCTGATTTGGCATCGATAATAATGGTTTCAGGTAACACTAAACCTTGTTTTAATAGCGGTGCTAATGCCAATAAACTAGCGGTAGGATAGCATCCTGCACAACCGATTAAGCTACTTTTTTTGATGTCTTCTCGATATAATTCGGGTAAACCATAGACGGCTTGAGATGCGATCGAACTATCCTTTCTTTCCGTTTTATACCATGCGGTGTAAGTATCTAAATTTTTGAATCGATAATCGGCGGATAAGTCTAAAACTTTACAACCTTTTTCGATGAGAGGAGGTGCAATATCACAAGCCAAGCCGTTAGGTAATCCTAAGAATACCACATCACAACGGGATGCGATCGAGTCTATTTCAATGGGTTCAATTTTGGTTTTCACACGGTGTTGTAAATGGGGATATAAATCACCGTATTCTTTTCCTGCGCTACTGTCACCCCCAAGATAAACGATTTCTACTTGAGGATGTTCTAATAAGATTTTCACTAACTGTACACCACCATAGCCCGAAGCTCCCACTATGCCCACAGATATTTTTTTAGATTCGCTCATGATTTTCCCGATAATTTCAACTTTTGCTGAATTTTAGTACGAAATTAGCTCGATCGATCAAATTATTCTGAAGATTTTGCCCATTTAATCAAGTTCGATCGTTAGTAAAATGGGTTAGAATATGTTGTTTAGCCGTCAGACAATTGGAATAACCAAATAATATTTTTTTATGCTAGAATCCTAGAAAATATTGTCATAGGACTAAATTTAAACGAAAATGACTCAGATTTATGTCAATACCACAAATTAGTTTTCAAGAATGTAACAGTAAATTTGCCCAAATATTCGATCGAGTTTTAGAAAATGGTGAGGTTATTTCCGTTTACAAAGATACCAATGAATCAATTGTGATCTTAGATGCAAAAGAATATAGTAGTTTAATAGAAACCTTATACCTTTTGAGTAGTTCAGCTAACGCCGAACGCTTACGGGAAGGGATTTTACAACATAAACTTGGCAAAGTAAGAGAAATCGATGTTACGACTTATTTGGACTGAAAACGCTTTAGATGATTTGGATTGGTGGCAAAAGCATGATACGAAAATTCTCAAAAAAATTATTCAGCTTTGTCTTGATATATGCAAAAATCCAACTCAAGGTAGGGGAAAACCAGAATTGTTAAAGTTTGATTTACAAGGTTATTGGTCAAGACGTATTGATCAAGAACATAGAATAATTTATACTTTTGATTCAAAGCAAGTCACTATCATTCAATGTCGATTTCATTATCACAAATCATAAATTCGATACTTTCTCAAATACCCAGAAAAGAGTTTGAGTCATAACTATAGCCTTTATTATAACCTCATTTAAGTTCGATCGTCATTAAATAAACTTACCTATTACCTCCCCTCATCAAAATATTTTTTCAGCAGACCCTAAATAGCAATATGTTTAGAGGTAATCACCGCTAAATCTGAAAGACTATCTATTTTTTCTAAATAGGGAAAATATCCTAATACTGGCACTTGAGTTAAAGACTCGATTAACTCCTTCGGAGTCCAATTTTTTATATCTTCCTCATTACAAGGATTGACACAATTAAAAATAATGCCCTTTAACTTCACCTTATGATGTCTAGCTAAAGCCACATTCGCCACCGTATGAGCGATCGAACCTAATTTTACAGGTACAACTAAGATAGTATCCAAACGCCAAGTACCTGCAATATCTGCTATGGTTAACTCATGGGTAATGGGTGAGCCTAAACCCCCTAAAGATTCCACTAACAATAAATCAGAACTTTGTTGTAATGTTAACAACTGTTGCCAGATTATAGCAAGATCGATCGATCGATTTTCCAAATCCGCCGCAATAGGAGGAGCGACAGGAGTATCAAAACGCAAAGGAATTACCACATCATCGAAAAACCGTTGATAAAATTCTGCATCCCCCACCATACCCGTTTGTAACAACTTCATTAACCCCGTTTTTAACTGCGGACAAAACTGCTGATAATAAGCCCTCAAAGCCGTTGCAATTATCGTTTTTCCTGCATCCGTATCCGTACCAGCGATTAATAAAGTGTTCATAGAGTAAAAAAATAGTACAAAAAATTAAGAAAAGATTAAAATAAAATTAAATAAAAGTCCATTTATACTGTAGAGTATAATATTAATGTAAAAATGGACACAAAAAACATAGATAAAGAGAAAATAAGAAGACAACAATAACCATAAGTAATTAAAATTTACTTAAATTTCACTATTGACGACTGAATATTTGATCATTATCTCGATTTTTCCCATATACTAAAGGTATCCAATAAAAGGATAACAAAATTAATAACTTAGTACTAAATACCAAGGGGTTGAAGAATTTGCCGTGAGTCATTCCGCCACTTTAACACTCAGTTCGATGTTGCAACAACAAGTATCGGACACTAACCGTTTAAGATTATTTTCTGGTTCAGCCAATGTCGGTCTAGCTACAGAAGTAGCACGGTATCTAGGCATGGATTTGGGTCCGATGATTCGTAAAAGATTTGCTGACGGAGAATTATACGTTCAAATCCAAGAGTCTATTCGGGGTTGTGATGTTTATTTAATACAACCTTGTTGTAATCCAGTTAATGATAACCTGATGGAGTTGCTGATTATGGTTGATGCTTGTCGTCGGGCATCGGCACGGCAAATCACCGCAGTCATACCTTATTACTCCTACGCAAGAGCCGATCGAAAAACCGCAGGGAGAGAGTCAATTTCAGCGAAATTAGTAGCGAATTTGATCACCAAAGCAGGGGCACATCGAGTTTTAGCCATGGATTTACACTCAGCTCAAATTCAAGGTTATTTTGATATTCCCTTAGATCATGTGTACGGTTCTCCTGTCATCCTAGACTATCTCAATCACAAAAACTTAGAAGATTTAGTAGTAGTGTCGCCTGATGTCGGAGGAGTTGCAAGAGCGAGAGCCTTTGCCAAGAAATTAAATGATGCCCCCCTTGCCATTATCGACAAACGCCGTCAAGCCCATAATGTAGCTGAAGTAATGAACGTTATTGGGGATGTGCAGGGTAAAAATGCTGTGTTAGTGGATGACATGATAGACACGGCGGGTACTTTATTAGAAGGTGCAAGACTTTTGAAAAAAGAAGGTGCTAAAAAAATATATGCGTGTGCTACCCATGCGGTTTTTTCGGGTCCTGCGGTATCTCGTCTTTCCAGTGATGTTTTTGAGGAAGTCATCGTTACTAATACGATTCCTATTCCTTTGGATAACTATTTCCCTCAATTAAAAGTTTTATCTGTGGCAAACCTGCTAGGAGAAACTATTTGGCGGATTCACGAGGATAGTTCTGTAAGTATTATGTTCCGTTGATAAAATCATAATATTTGTGGTAAAAATCGAGTTCAATTTATTGAACGGTATCTATTAGACGTGTAATTCATTACACGTTGGGATAATGATTTCAACTCATCACTCGCTGTGTAATAAATGATCTTGTTGGCGAAACAAATCTTAACATGAAACTTGACAAAAAGTAGGTATTGTGCATTAACTCCCTTCGCAATAAATCGCGCAGCGTTGCGAGGCACGAAGCAATCTCGAAGCTAACAGCGAAAATCTGCTAAAACGATTTCATAAATATTTTGAAACAAAAAGAAATACAAAAAAATGCGGTTTAATGTATTGAAATTAGTCGCTTTAGCAGACTTAAGCTATAAGCCATGAAATTTATTTCTTGGCAGTTTGAGATATTACCTAATTTATTTTGTACGCACAAATCTTTGATTTTGTCAAATTTTTGTAACAAAATGTTTCGCCAACAGATTCATAAATTCCACAGCTACCATTTTTCGTTCAATGAATTGAACTAATAAAATGCAATTTTACAGCGATTAATCACTTATTCACTGTTTTGCTAAAATTTTTTCTTTCATAGTTCGATTATTCGTTAAATATTGACTATTTCGATCGAGATGTTGGGAAAAATTATTTTTTGGGACACAATTATTGTGATAATTAGTTTGAGTGTTTTCTAACAATTCTAAATTAAAACGATAACCAACATTACGCACAGTTTGAATTAAATTAGGTTGACGAGGATCAAGTTCAATTTTCTTTCGTAATGATAACACATGGGTATCGATCGTTCTCTGGTTTTCGATGGCTTCAGGCCATGCTCTACGCAATAATTCAGAACGACTTAAAGGTGTACCTTGAGCTTGACTTAAGACATATAATAAACTAAACTCTTGGGGAGTTAGATCGATAAATTCGCCACGAAATTCCACCCGTCTTTGTACTAAATCTATTTTTAAATCTCCGAAATTTAATATCAAAGGGGCATTATTTACTCGAAAACGTCTTAATAAAGATTCAACTCTAGCCAAAAATTCCTGCATTCCAAAAGGTTTCTTTAGGTAATCATCAGCGCCTGCTTTTAATCCTCTTACCACGTCTTTTTCATTAATTTTTGCAGACAACATTAAAATTAACGTTTGATGAGATTGATATAACCATTCACAAAATTCGACACCATCTCCATCGGGTAAATCAGAATCTAAGACGATTAAAGTCGGAACTTGACTAGCTAAACTGTTTCTAGCTTGTTGAATTGTACCATATTGATGGGTTATATAACCGACTTGTTGTAAATGCCACCCTAAGAGCGATCGTAAATGGGGATTACCTTCAATGATAGAAATATAAATCACTTTAAGAATACCAATGTTATGAATCTTTGATACCTTAGCATAACTAATCAATTGTCAAGATACTGTTACATAGAATACTTATATTCGGGCAATGAATAATGAATAATGAATAAGAAAAAGTAACAGATAAGTTAAATTAGGATGCTAAAGTTGATGATGAGAAAAATTAAGCAATTATAAAGAAAAATAAAAAATATGACACAAACCACCATCGCAAATTATGGTACATGGCGATCGAGCATTACTTCTGATTTAATCGTTTCTGGTACAATCGGTTTAGGGGCAGTAAAATTTGATGGTAATGATATATATTGGTTAGAAGGAAGACCATCCGAGGGCGGTCGATCGGTTATAGTAAAGTTAAACTCAGATGGCACAACGGAAGATATTACTCCATCCCCCTTTAATGTGCGTAGTCGTGTTCATGAATACGGTGGTGGTGCGTTTTTAATTGTCGATGGTATCATCTATTTTAGCAACTTTGTAGATCAAAGAATTTATTTTCACCAACAAGGAGAAACTCCTCAACCCCTTACTCCAGAATCTAAGTTACGTTATGCCGATTTTGTATTGGATAAGTGTCGCAATCGTTTAATTGCCGTTGCTGAAGATCATAGTAATGATAACACCGAACCTGAAAATAAGTTAGTTTCGATCGATTTAACCACAGGAGAAGTCAAAAACCTCGTTACAGGAGCAGATTTTTACACCTCCCCTCGTCTTTCTCCCGATAACACTCAATTAGCTTGGATAGCTTGGCATCATCCGAATATGCCTTGGGATGCCACAGAATTATATCTGGCAAATATTGACAGTGATGGTAGTTTAACCGATATAACCTTAGTGGCAGGAGACAAAAACGAATCTATTTGTCAGCCCGAATTTAGTCCTGATGGTACATTATACTTTAGTAGCGATCGACATAACTGGTGGAATATCTATCGTAGAGACAAAAGTGGGAATATCGAATCTTTATATCCCTTAGATGCAGAATTTGGTTATCCCCATTGGGTATTTGGAGAATCCATGTATGGTTTTGCTGATGAAAACACCATCATTTGTACCTATACCCAAAACAGCATTTCTCATCTAGCTAGTTTAGACACTTTAAACAAGAGCTTAACAAATCTTAATATACCTTTCACTAATATAGCCTATCTACAAGTCAAAGGAGAGCAAATTTTATTTACAGGAGGTTCACCCACCCAACCCACCGCCGTAGTAAAATTAAATATCGCCACAGGAGACACTCAAATACTCAAACAATCCAGTAACTTAAACATTGATGAAGGTTATTTAAGTCAACCCCAACAAATCGAGTTTCCCACCAGTGACGGGAAAACCGCCTTCGCATGGTATTATCCTCCCCAAAATAAAGATTTTTGCGCCCCAGGAAACACCTTACCTCCTCTATTAGTGAAAAGTCATGGAGGACCGACTGCCGCTACCACTGCCAGTTATAATTTAAGGATACAATACTGGACAAGTCGAGGTTTTGCCTTTGTCGATGTCAATTATGGTGGTAGCACTGGTTACGGTAGAGATTATCGTCAGAGGTTAAATAAAAATTGGGGTATTGTGGATGTGGAAGATTGTATCAATGTAGCGAAATATTTAGTTAAAGAGGGAAAAGTTGACGAAAATAAACTCGCTATCTCTGGTGGAAGCGCAGGAGGATATACAACTTTAGCCTCCCTTACTTTTTATAATACTTTTAAAGCAGGTGCTAGTTATTATGGTGTCGGAGATTTAGAAGCATTGGCAAAAGATACCCATAAATTTGAGTCTCGTTATTTAGATAATTTAATTGGTAAATATCCCGAAGAAAAAGCTATTTATCAGGCTCGATCGCCCATTAATTACATAGATAAACTATCATGTCCTGTCGCCTTTTTTCAAGGGTTAGAAGATAAAATTGTGCCTCCAAATCAAGCGCAAATGATGGTAAAAGCCTTAGAAAATAAAGGTATTAAAACTATTTATATTACCTTCCCTGATGAATCTCATGGCTTCAGAAAAGCGGAAAATATTAAACGTGCATTGGAAGAAGAATTAAACTTTTATACCCTTATTTTTAATAAATAGAGGTTGCTTCATAGTATTGTGATGAAGGGAGGTAATAAGTAATAGGTAAGGGTTTTGAGATTTTGTATAGATAAAGTTATACAAAAAAGTTTGAAATAAAATTAAGCTAAAATGGGATATTTTTGTTTTATATCTTCCAATAAATCGAATCGGTGAACAATAAAAAATATATTCAAAAAACAACTCTCAAAAACGGTATTACTTTAATCGTTATCGAAAATCCCACTACGGATATTATTGCAGGGCGCATCTTCTGTCGCAATGCTGGTAGTTTGTGGGAAGCAACTTCCCAAGCTGGTATTTTTCATCTTTTGGCTAGTGTTATCTCTAAAGGCACTCGTCATTTATCTTCTTTGGAAATTGCTGAAAAAGTAGAGTCTATCGGTGCGGCTTTGGGTACAGATACTTCTAGTGACTATTTTATTGTCAGTATGAAGACGATTACGGAAGATTTTGAGGAAATCCTCGCCCTTGCTTCAGAAATCATCCGTTATCCTTCTTTTTCTGAGTCAGAAATCGAATTAGAGAAAAAAATTACTCTACAAAATATTCTCTCTCAAAAAGAACAGCCTTTTAACCTCGCTTTTAGTCAACTCAGGGAGATGATTTACGGTAAGCATCCCTACGGTTTTTCTGTGTTGGGTACGGAAGAAACTGTTACTAATTTAAAGGCTTCTGATTTGAAAGAGTGTCATCAAAAACACTTTACTCCTGATAACTTAATTATTAGTTTAGCAGGAAAAATCGATTTGGATCGATCGATCTACCTAGTAGAAAAAATTTTTGGAGATTGGGAAAAATCGACTATTCCCAGACAACCCCTTAATATTGGTAATTTAGAATCTAAAGCCCAAGAAAGTAAAATTGAGCAGGATAATCAACAATCTATCATTATGATGGGATACCTTGCCCCTGAAATTACCCATCAAGATTACCCCATACTGAAACTTTTAACCACTTATTTAGGTAATGGTTTATCTAGTCGTTTGTTTGTGGAATTGAGGGAAAAACGGGGTTTAGCCTATGATGTGTCGGCTTTTTATCCCACAAGGTTAGATAAGTCTCAATTCGTGGTATATATGGGTACGGCTTCCCAAAATACAGACATTGGCAAGGAGGGTTTATACAATGAGATTAAGAGATTAAGAGAAGAAACACTAAGTTTTGAGGAGTTAGAAGTATCTAAGAGTAAACTTTTAGGGCAATATGCCCTAGGAAAACAAACTAACGCCGAATTTGCTCAGATTTTTGGTTGGTATGAAACGTTAGGCTTAGGCATAGAATACGATGAGATTTTCCCCCAACTAATCACTAATGTTACTGTTGAGGATATACAACGCATTGCTAATCATTATTTACAAGATGATTCTCTTTGTACCTCGATCGTGGGAAAGTGAGAATTAGATGTAACTTAATAAGAAGGTATATCAAACAAAACAGAAGTCATATAATTTTCTGCCCATTCTACTCCAAAAGCCTTCTCTAAAACTCGGCGAGTCTTATCATTTTGTTGTTGTTGACTACAGTAGTTTTTTTGACCTTCTAAATATAGCATTTTTTCTGCTTCAGAAACTGCCTCAGAAGCAACGGCTATTTGACAATGAATCGTCAAAAAATCTTTGACTCGATTTAAAAATAAGGCTTCCTCCTCCCTATCAGCAGGGCGAATAAATAAGCAAAAAGGTGAGAAAATATCCCCCCAAGGAGGCAAATCTCGTTTATCTTTAAAAGTCACTGTTTCTAAATTAGATAATTTTTCTAAGTAATCATTAGAGAGGGTTTTATCTTTACTGGTAGGAGATAAGTCAACAATCGCAGCACTTATTCCAGCCTTTCCTGCTACAATATCACAACCAAACATGGCTAAGGGATATTGGGGATAAGGAAACATCACACAATGAAGAATATCTAAGTTATTGCCAACTTTCGCCAATTCGAGGTGCATTTTACGAAATTCTCGACTATGATAGCAGGAATTTTCGATCGTGAGTCTTTCCCCTTCCAATTTTCCTTCTACATAGCCTAAGCCTTTGGGTAGTTGATAAGGAGAGAGATTAAGGTTTTCTTGCCAAATGGTAATAATTGCTTCTGCTAATTGATTGATTAAAGGGTGTAATCTGCTTTTTAAATCTGAAGAATCTATCATAATATGGGGGGAGTTAAAAAGTTTTTTGATAAAGGTAGGGAATAGGGAATAGGGAATAGGGAATAGGGAATAGGGAATAGGGAATAGGGAATAGGGAATAGGGAATAGTTTTTAATTCTTAATTCTTAATTCTTAATTCTTAATTCCTTAAGAGATAGGGCTTACTTTGGCACGATAAAGCAATTTATCTTTTTGACGATAGCCAACGTAACGAATTTCTACTTTACTGATGTTTTCAGTGTCGCAGTTTTCCATTAACTCATGTTCCTGTGGATTATAGTCCACTATATCACCTACTCGATCGATCGAGATGATACCCCAAGCCGATAAAAGTTGATTCAAGGGTTCGAGTAATGGTAAAAGACGATTAGCTGGTAAATCAGGATTATTATTGACGGCATGGATTACCGTAGGTAATTGTAATAATAAAGACTCTAAAATCGTCAGAGTTTGTTGTTGATATTCCTCCATTAAAGTCTCTTTTTTCAAAGATAAGTTATTATCAGGGATAGTTCGATCGAAATTATCCTCTAATTGATTAATTAAAGTATCCACAGAGATATTTAACGCTTTAGCTATTTTTTTGAGGACACCAAAAGGTATATGATCTAACAAATGATTTTCTAAACGATAAAATTGCCATTCAGAAACTTTACTTTTGCGACTAAGTTGAAGATAAGTTTCTATTTCATTTTGTGCCATCAAATCCTGTAAAATAATCCTTATGTCCTTCATTTTGGTTCATCTTTTAAAATAAATAGTTATAGTATTTGCTCAAATTCAAGATAAACTAATCTTAGTCTTAATTTTTTTGATCATAACTGTTCATCATCGTATCAATTTTAGTTACCCTTTAATCATTGAATCTGAATAGTAGTAATGACAGACTCTAGCAAATCTCCCAAAGTACCTATTAAAGAATTTATCGGTTCAAGACAGTCTAATCTATTTCAAACCCTTAAACAACCACAATTTACGGGAGAATTGATTTTAGGCTCATCTAAAGGTGAAGAATGGATTTTTTATCTCTATTTGGGAAGAATTATTTATGCAACGGGTGGAAAACATCCTGTCAGAAGATGGGTACGCAATGTAACAAGATTTGCCCCTGCTTTAATCACTTACTTGCCCTCGATCGACAAAAATGCTTTAAATAAAGATAGTCTGGAAAAATGTTGGGAATACGAATTACTCAACTATTGGTTACAAGAGCAAGTCGTAACAAGACAACAGCTAAGTCAAATTATACGCAATGCCATAGTCGAAATTTTGTTCGATGTTACTCAAGCTATGGAAATTGTTTTCCAGTTGAATACTTCTCAATCTTTACCCAGTCAATTAGTATTTATAGACGCAGATCAGGTTATAGTAGAAGCATGGGAAGATTGGCAAAAGTGGCAGGGTGCAAAATTAGCCGATCGATTTCCTAATGATTGCCCTTTAGTTAGACAACCAGAATTATTAAAACAAAAAACATCCCCAAAAACCTTTCAAATAATGGTGAAATTGTTTAACGGGAAAAATACTTTACGAGACTTGAGTTTGCAGTTAAATCAAGATATTATGCAGATGACAAGGTTAATGTTACCCTACATCCAATTAGGCTTAATCGACTTAATTTCTGTCCTTGATTCTCCCATACCTATCGATATTCCGAAAAAATAATTTCAGTCGAAAAATTATAGTCAAGGATTAAGATTATTATTGTCTGTTATATAAAACTTATTCATAGTTACCTATGACGTTTACTTTCTGTTTCTACCAGTCAAGTCGGCTTGATACTGTCCACAGACGTTAATTCGGCTGTAAC
>NZ_JBLZFY010000092.1:0-16085 GCF_050753365.1 Geminocystis sp. CENA526 | reverse complement strand
GGTTGAGGTGGTTAACCTATAGTTATTTTATCACGTCACTGGCGATTCATCCCACACTTGTTTTAATTATTTTTTTTACTCGAAAACAAAGTGTGGGGCTTCTCGCCGTTTAAGCTAAAAAGTAGGGTGGGCAATGCCCACCAACCACCACAAAACTATCTTTTATTATCTGACAGAATATAACTTAGACTTTTGCTTCTTCCTTAACCAACTTACTCCAACCTAAATCTTTCAAGTTATTATTACGGCGTAAAGGACGTGTTACCAATTCTAAAATATCACGAGCGTTAGTAAAACCGTGAATTTGGGCAAAAGTGAACTCTACAGACCATTTTGTGTTAATTCCTCTGGCTTCCAAAGGATTAGCGTGTGCCATGCCCGTTATCACCAAATCGGGCTTAATCTCTTTGATTCTCTGCAATTGATTATAGTTATCAGGTTTTTCAACAATAGTCGGTACTTTTACCCCCATTTCTTGACAAGTTTGAGCGAGAAAATCTAACTCAGCTTTTTGATAACGTTTATCCATGTAAGGAATACCAATTTCATCCACCGTCATACCACACCGAATGAGGAAACGAGCAAGAGAGATTTCGAGTAAATTGTCGCCCATGAAGAAAACTGACTTACCTTTGATTAAATCCACATAATCCTGTAAATTTTCCCAAATTTGAGCTTCTCTTTCCTCTAATCCTTGAGGTTCAACACCTACGACAGAACAGATTTTCTCAATCCAAGCGCGTGTACCATCGGGTCCGATCGGAAAGGGTGCGCCAATTAATTTACACTTACGGCGACGCATTAAAGTAGTAGCAGTACGACTTAAAAAGGGATTTACCCCTGCAACGTAATAACCTTCATCGATGACGGGTAACTCTGTATAACGTTTCGCAGGTAGCCAACCATCGATTTTTACCCCTTGCTTTTTCAATTCTAAGGTTAAATTGGTGACAACGGGATCGGGTAACGAACCGAATAAAACTAAAGGCGGATGGGACTTATACTCATCATGGGCGGTATCTTCCTGTTTTTTGCCAAAATTGAGCAATTTTTGGATAGCGTTACGCTCAGTTTTCTCTGATTCTTGTTTTACTTCCGATTCCTTCGGGCAACGATTTGCCATAGCGGCTAACACGGTGTCTTCCCCTTGGGTGAAGGCATAATCTAAACCATTGGCGCGCGCTACCACGATGGGAATACCTAATTCGGCTTCTAATTTGGGGGCAATACCTTCTAAGTCCATCTTAATAATTTCGGTGGTACAAGTACCAATCCAAACAATTACGCTAGGGTTTCGATCGCGCTTAATTTGGTCACAAAGGCGTTTTAACTCGTTATAGTCATTAAGTTGAGCAGAAATATCGGCTTCTTCTAATTCAGCCATAGCGTAACGAGGTTCGGCGAAAATCATTACTCCCATAGCGTTTTGTAGAAAATAACCGCAGGTTTTCGTACCGATGACGAGGAAGAAACTATCTTCAATTTTTTGATATAGCCAAGCGACACAACTAATGGGGCAAAATGTGTGATAATTGCCTGTTTCGCATTCAAAATTTAATTCGGGGGTTGTGGGTTTTTCTGTTGCTAAAGTCATGGGTTTTTACTCCTATTAATAATGTTTAATTCGTAGGTTGGGTTAGCGAAAGCGTAACCCAACATTTTATATATTCTTTGATAATTTTGTTTTGGGTTTCGTACCTCAACCCAACCTACAATGTTTTTTAGGTATTTAAGTCAAAGCCTTTAAATAATTTATTCATCTCATTTTGAAAGTTGTTAAAGCCTTCTTGAAGATCAGAAAAAGGAATTTCTTGAGCAGATTTATCAGTTTCTTGGGAATTTTGAGAGGAATTTTTAGTTTTTTCTAACTCTTTTCGAGGATCGAAATTTAATCCTAAAGTTTCTACAATTTTCTCTAAATTATCGTTACTTATATATAACGTATAAAGAAGTTTACTAAAATTGCGATGTTTTCCTGCTAAAAATCCTAAAATCCATTCTGCTTTTACTCGATAACCTCCATCGGGTGTGCCGACTCTGGTAAACCAATTTTCGGTAATTCGATCGAATAAAGTCGCATTTTCTTGGTAATATTCAAGCCAAGATTTCCTAATAATTGCCTTATTTTTTTCGATAAAATTTAAGTGATTCTCCATAATTTTCCCTAAAATAATTTATTTTTAATATATAAATTGTTGGGTTTCGTGCCTCAACCCAACCTACTAAAACAATTCATATTTAATCTGTAGGTTGGGTTAGCGATAGCGTAACCCAAAATTTAAAAAACTCGATCGTCAAAGAAGACTCTATGCGATCGAACGATTTAGGTAATACCTCATAATCCGCCAAGAAAGAAATTTCATGACTAATAGCCCAAGTCTGCTAAAGCGACTATTTGACATAGATTTTCAGAGATTTTTATTCCTAAATTCATCTAAAGGTGAAGGATGCTCAATTAATTGATTTTTCATTTTTTCTTCCCTTTCTTTTACTTGTTTATCAAGAGTATTAACATGATTAGTAATCTCTAAAATATTTAATAAACTATCTATCGTTGGAGGCTGTATTTTAAGATATTCACAAACATTTAGATAATTACTTATAATGACTGAAAGATTAGGTTCAAGACTTATCAAAATAGAGAAAATAAACTCATAATTAACAAGTTGTGATTTTGTTAAATATTTTAAAATAACAGTTTTATTTTTTGAGTAAAAATCTAACCACTTTTCTTGCAAAATAGGTTTTAATTCTTCAAATTCTTCTACAATTCCCATACACTAAAAACATTAAAATAGTTTCTAATTCTTAATTCTTAATTGATTTACACCATCATTAACTCTAATTCGTCTTTTTCTTGTTTAGGTGCATCCGCAGGAGGATTTAAGTAGTAATCAGAAAGTAATCCAAACAACTCTCGATCGAGCGCTTCACTAGGCACAACTCCTTCAGGTAAAGCTAAAATCTGATCAGCGATATTAAGATAATATTGGCACACATAATCTAAACTAGGGTCTTTTTCCGCCATTTCAAACAAAGTTTTTCCCTTAACTCTCGATACTCGGATGTCTTCAATCAGGGGTAACACTTCTAATACAGGCATGGCAACGTGAGACACATATTTATCGATTAAATCCCGTTTTGAGGTGCGATTACCGATTAAACCTGCTAACTTGAGGGGATGGGTACGCGCTTTTTCTCGCACGGATGCGGCAATACGATTGGCGGCGAATAAAGCATCAAAACCATTATCGGTGACGATTAAACAATAGTCTGCATAGTTGAGAGGCGCTGCAAATCCACCGCAAACTACGTCACCCAACACATCAAACAAAATCACGTCATATTCATCAAAGGCGTTTAACTCTTTTAACAGTTTTACGGTTTCGCCTACCACATAACCACCACAACCAGCTCCCGCAGGAGGACCACCTGCCTCTACACAGTCAACACCAGCGTAACCTTTATAAATAACGTCTTCTGCCCAAATATCTTCATAGTGGAAATCTTTTTCCTGTAAGGTGTCGATGATGGTAGGAATTAAAAAGCCTGTCAGGGTAAAGGTGCTATCGTGTTTTGGGTCACATCCAATCTGTAATACCTTTTTGCCTCTTTTAGCCAACGCTGTGGAGATGTTGCAACTGGTGGTTGATTTGCCGATACCGCCTTTTCCGTAAACTGCTAATGTTAAAGTCATACTTTGATTTCTCCTAGTTTTGTTTGCACTAATGGCATTATTGACTAATTTTCTGAAAAAGAAAAGGGGTGCAAGTTTTAGTTTGGGTAGTAAATCTATTTAATATTTAGTATGAATCAGTAAATTAAGTTTAATCAACTTTAATTAACTATCAAAACTAAATTTAGTTATTTTTAAAGTTTTACAGTTTAAGTTAATATAATATTGTATAAAAGCAAAAAAAGATAAAGATATGTTAAGATTTTTCGAAAATTGCTTACTCTATATAGCTTTGAGATTGTGAGGAGTTTGATCGAACCTGAGTAATTATGCTTATGAAAGTTACAAAATACCTGTTATAAGGGGTAGAAAAAAAGCGATTGTTAATATTTACAACAATTTTTGATCTGTTGAATAAAATGAGTATAAATACTCAAGATTTTTATATTTCTTTAATATTGAGGAAAATAGGAAAGTTCGATCGTAATCGTATCCTAACTTTTTTATTTTATTTTCAAAACTTTATTTAATTTAATTTCAGTAGATAAGCAAATTAATTGTATATTTACTTTATGAAAGGCAAAAGGCTTCGAGACATAGACAAGAAAGATTATGGCTTATTTTAGTTAATTTTAAAGTCCACAATCTATTTTGCTATAGTACTTATTTTGTTGATTTGATATTTGAGTTTAACAGGGTTTAAGGGTAAAAAGACTAAGTAATTTTTCTTCTTCTCGGTATTCAGAAAAACGAATAAATTTAATATGTTTTTGACTTAAAATAATAGAATAATTATAAAACTCATAGCGAGTTAATAAATGAGGATAACTCGGAGAGATTTCTTCCCAATACTTTTCTCCTTCAAAGGTTAATTGTTCTTCTAATTTTAACCCTATTTCTTCTTCTAAACCTCGATAAGCTCCGGCTAAGGAGTTTTCATTTTTTTTAAGTTTTTCGGTAATAGTATTCAAATCTCTTTTTCTTTCTATCCCATTTAAAAATATTTGTTTATCTTCTATTAGTTGAAAATATCGATCGAGCAGTTTAATTTTAACATCGATCGAACTGACTTTTAATAATCTCACGAGGTGATTATCAACAATTTTTAACTCTGATTCTCCTTCTTGAATTTCTGTGAATAATTCTTCGATGGTTTTATTACCTAAATCGTGAGTCCAGTCTTGAATATCAATATGATATTCTGATAATAACTCTTTTAACTCAATTAAAGTATTCGGGTTCATTGCCTAATTTCCATTTAATATTACAACCTACGCTCGGTTTTTGTTCTATTTCGATCGACTTATTTAATAATAAAGCATCAATGCTCGATCGTAAATCCTTTCCAGTAACTGGTATATTTAAGCTAGGACGACTATCATCTAATTGACCACGATAAACCAATTTTAACTTATGATTAAATAAATAAAAATCAGGAGTACAAGCCGCCTTATAAGCCTTAGCAATTTCTTGAGTCTCGTCATAACAAACAGGAAAATTAAAACCCTCTTCTTGTGCCATTAATTTTAAATTTTCAGGGGAATCATCGGGATAATTAACAACATCATTACTACTAATTGCTAGGAGGCCTAAATTTTTATGTTGATAATCTTTACCTAGTTTTGCTAATTCGGTTTTAATATGTTTTACAAAAGGACAATGACGGGAAATAAACATAACCAATAAACCTTTACACCCTCGAAAATCATCTAAAGAAATAATCTTATTAGAGACGGTATCAGGTAAAGAAAAAAAAGGGGCTTCGCTATTTAATGCCAACATTGTGGAAGAAGTTAATACCATAAAATTTAGAATAAAAAATAATAGAAAATAATAGGACTTCTCTAATAATTACCATTTTACCACTGTGGAACAGGTATCTTGCCTGTTTTTCTGGATATGTTTATTACTCATTATTTTTAGCTTTTCTCAGTCTTCATAATTAGACTTCTCGTTACTTTTTACGGAAAAGACGATCGAAAGTGACACTTAAGAGTTAAGGTAAAGCAAAATAGGAAAAATTAAGACAAAATAAAGAAAGTAGTCTTAATAGGACGTATTCATTTTAATCAATTAATAGTATAGGGGATTTAAAATAATGCACTTAAGCGAGATAACTCATCCGAATCAATTGCACGGTTTATCTATCCGAGAGTTAGAAGATATTGCTAATCAAATACGAGAGAAACACTTAGAGACGATCGCAGCGTCAGGAGGGCATTTAGGACCCGGTTTAGGGGTGGTAGAATTAACCATCGGTTTATATCAAACCCTCGATTTAGACCATGATAAGGTGCTTTGGGATGTAGGACATCAGGCTTATCCCCATAAATTATTAACAGGAAGATACCACAACTTTCATACTTTACGGCAAAAAGACGGGGTTGCAGGGTACTTAAAACGCTCAGAGAACAAATTTGACCATTTTGGAGCAGGACACGCCTCCACAAGCATTTCCGCAGGGCTAGGCATGGCTTTAGCACGGGATAGTAAGGGCGAAAAATACAAAGTAGTATCAATTATCGGTGATGGTGCATTGACAGGCGGTATGGCATTGGAAGCCATTAACCACGCAGGACATTTACCTAATACCAATATGATGGTAGTGTTAAACGATAATGAGATGTCCATTTCTCCTAACGTGGGCGCGATTTCCCGTTATTTGAACAAAGTCAGATTATCTGATCCCATTCAGTTTATCACCGATAATTTGGAAGAGCAGTTCAAACATTTTCCTTTCTTTGGTGATGGTGCAAATCTTTCCCCTGAGATGAAAAACCTCAAGGAAGCCATGAAACGCCTTGCCATGCCTAAAGTTGGCGCGGTAATTGAGGAGTTGGGCTTTACCTATTTTGGTCCGATCGACGGGCATAACCTCAAAGAATTAATTGATACTTTCAACAAAGCCCATAAGGTAAAAGGACCTGTTTTAGTTCATGTTGTTACCGTAAAAGGAAAAGGTTACAGCCTAGCGGAAAAAGATCAAGTGGGTTATCATGCTCAAAGTCCGTTTAATTTAACCACTGGTAAGCCTATCCCCTCCACAAAACCCAAGCCTCCCAGTTATTCTAAGGTTTTTGCCCATACCCTCACTACTTTAGCCCAAAATAACCCCAAAATTATCGGTATCACGGCGGCTATGGCAACGGGTACAGGATTAGATAAATTACAACAAAAATTACCTGATCAATATATCGATGTCGGTATTGCAGAACAACACGCTGTGACTTTGGCGGCAGGATTGGCTTGTGAAGGAATGCGCCCTGTGGTTGCCATTTACTCTACTTTCTTACAACGTGCCTACGATCAGATTATCCATGATGTGTGCATTCAGAAGTTACCTGTATTTTTCTGTTTAGACAGAGCGGGAATTGTGGGCGCTGATGGACCTACTCATCAAGGGATGTATGATATTTCTTATCTGCGTTGTATTCCTAATCTTGTCATCATGGCGCCTAAAGATGAAGCTGAGTTACAGCGTATGATGGTGACGGGCATTAACTATACTGACGGTGCGATCGCCATGCGTTATCCTCGTGGGAATGGTTTAGGTGTACCTTTAGCCGAAGAAGGTTGGGAAGAAATCGAAATCGGCAAGGGTGAAATTTTACGCAACGGTGACGATATTTTACTCGTCGGTTACGGCACAATGGTTAATACTGCCATGCAAACTGCGGAGATTTTAAGCGAACATGGTATCGAAGCCACCGTTATTAATGCTCGTTTCGTGAAACCCCTTGATACTGAATTGATTTTACCTTTAGCTGAAAAAATCGGTAAAGTTGTCACTCTGGAAGAGGGTAGCTTAATGGGCGGATTTGGTTCAGCCGTAGCGGAAGCCTTAGCGGATAATGATGTGATTGTAAAATTAAAACGTTTTGGTGTACCTGATATTCTCGTTGACCATGCTACACCCAATGAATCGATCGCTGATTTGGGGTTAACCAGTCGTCAAATTTCCGAACAAATCCTTGCCTCCACTTGGTTTGAACAACAACAACCTTCTTTATCGATGAGTAATTAATAATCTTTAGGGGCGAATAGTATTCGCCCACTTGAGATTTTTGAAAATGAAAATGAGCCTAAAAATATGGAAACAAAGTTAAAAAAAATCGATAATTCTCTTGGAATTACCTTTCCTCAAGAGATATTAGATCAATTGGCACTAAAAGAGGGGGATAAAATGAATATTATTGTGACGGGAGATAGTATTCAAATTAAGCCTTTCGAGCCTCATTTTGAGACAATAATGACAGCCTATAAAGAAGGAAAAGCAAAATATCATAATGCGATGATCGAACTTGCCGATGGATAATTATATTTGGATTTCTGAAGATATAGCGATACTTATTCATGATGATCTTATCCGAGAATATGGAGGGAGTTTTGGAATTAGAGATGCTGGTTTATTATCTTCTGCTTTAGCACGAGCAAAAAACATATATCTCTATGAAGGAAAGACTTTAATTTTTTTAGCGGCGGCTATTGCCTATGGAATTGTCAAAAATCATCCTTTTATTGATGGTAATAAACGTACGGCTTTTCAAGTAATGTTTGCATTTTTAAAGGTAAATGGTAAGACTCTCAATGTAGCAGAATCTGAAGTTGTTTTCACAATGATAGATTTAGCTGAAGGAAAAATTCAAGAGGATGATTTGGTTAATTGGTTAGAAAAATATCTTTGTCCATAATAGTAACTGTCTATGTCTTAAAAATGACGGACACTCAAGTTGAGGATTTGATCTCATAAATTCCTAGGATTGCTATATTATTTGAGATATAGTTTTACATTAATTATCATGAAAAATATTTTTAAATTAACTACTGCGATCGTTCTTACTCCCACTTTATTTACTTTTATCTTTCCTTCCTCTGTCAAAGCTAATAATAATTCCTTTGATGTTTGTCTTAGGGATTTAACCGCTAGTGGTATTCCTGTAGAACAAGCTCAAACAGGCTGTGCTGATGCTTTAGTACCTACAGAATTATCGACTTGTGTGAAAAATATTTCCACTAATACCAATATAAGTTCGATCGAAGCGCTCAAAAGTTGCTATCAAGTAAGAAGACCTTTAGATTTAGGTAGTTGTGTTGTAAATATTAATAGAGATATTTTAATGGCAAATAATAAAAGTAATGCGCCCAAAACAACTTCTACCGCAACCGAAAATCCCGAAGGAGAAACTCCTGTTGTTGAGCCTACCGCTTCTGTAAGCCCAATTCAAATGGCATTAAATACCTGTCAAGCCAGTCTTTTACCCTTAAGACATTCTGAATGTGTCATAGGTTTATCTCGCACTCCTCAACCTGCAAATCCCACTAAAGCGATGGAAACTTGTTTAAGTGCGGAAAACTTCCCCAGAGATTTATTCCCCTCTTATCAATAGACTTCAGAGTTAAATTATTTTTGATGACTTTTTAGTAAGGGCTTTAGCCCTTATAATCTTATGATTCTGTTACTAAGTATAATTCGTCATTTGCCATAGAATCTAACGTATTCCATACTTCTTGCAACAGTCGATCGCACCCTAAACCCGTCACCCCCGACATAAGGAAAATAGGATTATCTGTTATTTCCTGAAATTGTTGTAAAATTTCCTGTTGAGTTTCCTCATCTATGGTATCTATCTTATTTAAACCGATAATTTGAGGTCGATCGAGCAATCCGTTGCCATAAGCCGACAACTCCCCTTGAATCACATTATAATCATGAACAGGGTCTTCTGAATTAACATCAATCAAATGAATTAATAAACGAGTGCGCTCGATGTGACGCAAAAAATCATGCCCTAAACCGATTCCCATAGAAGCCCCCTCAATCAATCCGGGTATATCAGCAAAAACAGTACCATCCCCAGTAGGTTTACGCACCACTCCCAAATTAGGAATCAAAGTAGTAAAAGGATAATCCGCAATCTTAGGTTTAGCAGAAGACAAAGCTGAGATAAGAGTCGATTTTCCAGCATTAGGAAGCCCAATAATTCCCACCTCTGCCAACAACTTCAACTCCAAGCGCAAATTTTTAATTTCCCCTTCCAAGCCGGGTAAAGCATATTCAGGCGCACGATTACTATTACTCAAAAAATGTTGATTTCCTAATCCTCCCTTACCACCTTTAACAATCAAAAAAGTATCATCAGGAGACACCAAATCCGCAATTAATTCCCCTGTTTCTGCATCATAAATCATCGTACCACAGGGAATTTCTAAAATTAAATCCTTGCCTGAAGCACCTGTGCGGTTATTTGGTCCTCCTCTTTTACCATCATCGGCTTTAAAACGACGAGCATACTTAAAATCTAAAAGAGTTTGTAATCTTTCTGTTGGCTGAAAATATATTGATCCCCCTCTCCCCCCATTACCGCCCGATGGTCCTCCTGCTGGAACATACTTCTCTCTACGAAAGGCTACAAGTCCGTCTCCACCTTTTCCAGCCTCAACTTCAATCTCAACGTGATCTATAAACTGCATAAATGATTGTTCGTCTTAAATATACTTAATAAGGTCATAATGTCAATGTTTCAAAAAAACCCTTTTTCTACTCGTACCTATCGTTATATATGGGTTTTATACACTAATTTTATTTGATCATATCACATCACTGTTAATTACTGGACTTTGTTTTCAAAGATTGGTATTGCTTAGTTTAAATTATTGTAACTTATAAAAAACGTTTATTTTGTGACACTTCGTAATTTTAGCACTTGATATTCCTTGCAAAAATCTAGTAGAATGCAGAAAATATTTAACCATTTAGTAGTATTAATTTTTCATGGAGACGCAGGAAATTAGCGAACTTTTTTCGTTATTTCATAATTTGAATACAGAAACCATAGAATGGCTAGTATCTATGGCACAAACTGATAATTATGAATCCCAAGAGGTGATTATTGACGAAAATGATTGGGGAAAAGCAGTTTATTTCATTGTGTCAGGGTGGGTAAGATTAGAAAATATCTATTCTCAGGAAACCGTTACGATCGAAATTATTGGCAAAGGTGGTAGTATAGGCGAAGCAGGAATTTTAGACGGAGTGAATCACAACGCCAGAGTAGTAGCGATTTCTGATGTAGAAGTTTTGACGGTATCAGCGCAAAGATTTATCCAGATACTATTTAGAGACTCTCAAATCCAAAACCGTTTTCTGAAACTAATGGTAAGTCGAGTTACAGAATATCAAAAATATTGTCAATTTTATCGTCAAACAGGAAAAGTAAGATTAGCAACGATACTAATTTCCTTAGCAGATAAATATGGAAAAACGACAGAAAAAGGAGTAAAACTTTATAATTTTGCTACTCAAAATTTAGCTGATTTAGCCCAATTAAATATAGAAGATTGTGAACAAATTATTGATAAATTCAAAGATAAAAACCTGATTAACATTGATATTAATTCACAAAGCCTTTATCTGACGAATATTAAACAACTTCATCACATCATCGGCAAACTAGGCAATGAATAGTGAATAATGAATAGTGAATAATGAATAATGAATAATGTAGGGGCTTAATATATTAAGTTCAACCTCATCAGAAAATAATCACTCTTGTGTTAATTTTACATTCCTAATTGTTAATTGTTAATTGTTAATTGTTAATTGTTAATTGTTAATTCATCATTTCCTTAACAGTTTGCACAAAGTATTCATGATCAACTATAGGCTTTGAAATGTAACCGTTTGCACCACTTTCAGCTAAAAAATTTTCCTTATCTCCTTGCATAGCATGGGCGGTTACAAGAATAATGGGAATAGACTTAGTGTCATCATCTCCTTTGAGAAGTTGGGTGATTTTGATACCATCTACAGCTTTACCCTGATAAAAACTATTTCCCAAAGAAACATCCATTAATATCACTTTAATCTCTCCCGACTTAGCAAGGGCAATAACTTCATCGACATTTTCTGTGCCTTTTACCGCCAAACCTCCTCGTTTCGTGAGGATTTTAGAAAAAACCTTCATATTAATGGGATCATCTTCTACAATTAAAACACTGTTCATGGACTATGACTGAGATAAACTTTTTCATTATGTTTAATAGATTTAAAAAAATCTACCATAGGACGAGGATAAGTAACCCCTAATGATATATTAAGCTCTTTTTGTTCTTGTGAGGATAATTTCCAAGGTTCATGGATTTTTTCTCCTTTGATATGGGCAATTTCTGGCAACCAATGACGTAAATAATCCCCATTATAGTCATAATCTTTTGATTGTTTAGGGATATTAAAGTAACGAAAACCTCTGGCATCATTGCCTACTCCTGCGGTATAATTCCAATTGCCCCAGTTGCTACACACATCATAATCAATTAAAAGAGATTCAAACCATTGGGCACCCATTTGCCAATTTATGCCCAAATTTTTCGTTAAAAAACTCGCCACATTTTGCCTTCCTCGATTTGACATAAAACCTGTTAATTTTAATTCCCTCATATTGGCATCAATTAAAGGGTAGCCTGTTTTTCCTTCACACCATTTTTCAAAAATTGATGAATTTTCTTGCCAAGGAAGGGAGATATTTTGTAAACCTGAAAGATGAAAAATTTTGTTACCATATTTAACTGCTATAAAACGGAAAAAATCTCGCCAGAGTAATTCAAAAATTAGCCAATAAGTGGAATCATTTTTAACTCTTTCTTTTTCATATTTTGTTACTTCTTGATAGATATAACGAGGAGAAAGACAACCCAAGGCTAACCAAGGGGAAAATTTAGACGAATAGTCAGCACCTAACATTCCATTTCTAGTATTTTTATAGTCTTTTAAACAGTCTTTTTGCCAAAAATAATCATTCAATCTGTTAATTCCTTCGGTTTCTCCTCCTCGAAAGTGTAAGACTGATTTTGCTGAGGTTTGATAATCAGATAAACCTAATTGCTTTAAGGTGGGAATTTCTCCTATATTTATATGAGGAATAGGAGGTATTTTTTGAGGAATATTTACACAAGAGTCTATTTTACTTTTTTTCTCTACACTTTTACGAAAATTAGTAAATAAGTCGGGAATTTGTGATATTGAAAAAGGTAATTGAGAAGGATGATATAATGTTGATTGCCATAAAGATTTGACTTTGATATTAGCTTTATTTAATGCTTGAATTAACTTTTTTTCTACGTTAATTTCTTCGGCAGTAGCTTCTTGAGAGAAACAAACTAAATCTACTTTATAATCTATGGCAATATCAGCAATAATTTTTTCTGGTAAGCCTTTTCTAATAATTAAGTTACTATCGATTTTTTGTAAAGACTCTTTTAAATCTGTGACGGCTTCTATTAAAAATTTCGCTCTAAATTTACCCGTTTTCGGAAAGCCAAAACTTGTGGTTTGAAAGTTTCGATCGTCAAAACAATAAACAGGTATAATTATATCAGGATTGTGAGTAAGAGCTTGAATTAAAATTGCTTGATCATGAATCCTTAAATCATTACGAAACCAGACTAAAACTCTTGTCATTTTTTTCGTCTAAAAATATGTTATTTTATTGGGATTTACGGAATAATAACCTTATTTTGTTATTTTAAAGTATTATCTACCTTAAGAAGAAATAAATATAGATTGCCTTTGTAAGCCTCAAGATTGTAATTATTGTTATGAAATATATAAAAGTATTATTTCTAGGACGATAAAAATAATTTACAATGGGAATAAATGTAAATAAAATAATGAGATGCAAATTTTTGGCGACTTTATTCAACAATTTCCTCCAGAAAAAGATTCTTTAGAGTTGACTTTTACTCCGACTTCAATTCCTTTGAAAAAACGTTGGCGAAATAATCGCTTATCTGCTTACTTTATTGCAGATTATTTTACCACTTTTTTACCTTTAGATGATAGTGATATAGAACATCAAAAACGCATCGAAGAAAGTAAAAGTGCGGTGTCTTATATTGCTAATGAGTTGTTAGAAAATGCCATGAAATATAATGATGAAAACAGTCATTCTCAAATCGAATTTGGAGTACATTTTTTAGAACAAAATGATTTAATTGCTGTGATTTTTGCTACCAATAGTATAAAATTAAATGATATTAAAAAGTTACAGGACTTTATTCAAAGATTATCTTCAGAAGATACAGAATCTCTTTACATTGAACAACTAGAAAAAAATGCTCTTAGTGATAATGAAGATGATTGTTCTGGTTTAGGTTTTTTGACTATAATCAACGATTATGATGGTAAAATAGGTTGGAAGTTTGATACTCTCAAATCCTTTAATACGGTAACAACAATGGTGCAAATAGAAGTTTAATGAGACATTGTGGAGTTATTTTTCAAGCCTATAAAAAAGAGCAAAAAATGAAAATTTTTTAAATTTTTACTTAATATTTTAATACCATTAAAAAACATTATTTTCAAAATATATTTTAAAAATTAATATGGAAAATCAAACAGTAAAAGGGGATGATTATTTAGTAGAATTACTAACAGAAAATACGACTGTTAAATTTGTTGGAGAATTGAGTTTAGGTGGTCCTCAAGAATATAGCCCTATTAAAAATTTATTAGATTTAACCACAGAAAATGAACCTGATAATATCACGATCGATCTGAAAGAATTATCCTTTTTAAACAGTTCAGGTATTAGTATGTTATCAAAATTTGTGATTGGTTTGAGAAAATATAAAAGATTACAACTAACTATTTTAGGTTCAGAACAAATCCCTTGGCAAAAGAAATCCTTAAAAAACTTACAAAAATTTTTACCCGGTTTAAAATTGGAAATTAATTAAAAAAAATGGGGCAATTGCCCTCATTATTACGACAACAAAGGAAGTAAAAAAATTGAACTGACAATACCTAAAAGTAAACCGACTACTACTTGAAAAGGTGTATGCCCTAATAATTCTTTTAATTTTTCTTCGCTAAAATCCTCATGGTTTATAAACTCCTCCATGATTTGATTTAAAATTTTTGCCTGTTTACCCGCCGCCTGTCTAACTCCTGCCGCATCATACATTACTATACCAGCAAATATGGACGCAATGGCAAATTCAGGAGAAGACCATCCCAAAGTTTGACCTACTCCTGTAGCTAAAGCTCCTACAAGAGCGGAATGAGAACTAGGCATTCCACCTGTACTAACAAGGTAGCGAAAACTAAATTTACGATTAGTAACGGTATCCACAGAAACCTTGATTATCTGCGCCAAAACACAGGCAAACAGTGGAATAGCAATAAGACGATTGGTAAATATTTCCAAAACAACCTGCATTTTTCTCCCCTATTTATTAATTTTTGCGTTGTACAATATATTGAGCAATTGCTTGTAAGGGTAAGGCTTTTTCTCCATATACATCTAATTGCGCAATGGCATCGTTAACTAATTCTTCAGCTTTTGTCTGAGAGACTTCAATACCCCATAGTTTAGGATAGGTGGCTTTTTGAGCGGAAATATCTTTTCCTGCGGTTTTGCCTAACTCCTCAGTGGTAGCAGTCACATCTAAAATATCATCGATAATTTGAAATGCTAAACCAATATTTTGAGCATATATAGACAAACGACTTAAATCATTAACATCTGCACCAGCTAAAACTGCACCACAGGAGACACAAGCCTCTAACAATGCCCCAGTTTTACGGCGATGAATAGAAGTCAGGGTTTCGGCGGTGACATCGCATTTGCCTTCACAATCTAAATCCATAACTTGCCCTCCGACTAAACCATCAGCGCCAACGGCTTTGCCCAGTATTCCTAACACTTTAACTACTCTTTCGGCAGGTATATTTTGAGTATTTTCGGCGACATATTCAAAGGCATAGGCTAATAAACCATCCCCCGCTAAAATGGCGATGTCTTCACCATAGACTTTATGATTAGTCAGTCTTCCCCTACGATAATCATCATTATCCATAGCAGGTAAATCATCGTGTATAAGTGACATAGTGTGAATCATCTCTAAGGCACAAGCGGTAGGCATTGCCGTTGTTTCACTTTCTCCTAATAACTCAGCAGTAGCTAAACAAAGAATGGGGCGCAATCTTTTTCCTCCTGCTAACAAAGAATAGCGCATGGCTTCATATATTTTGGGAGGATTGCCTAGGGGTAAGGATTCGTCTAATGCTTTTTCTACTATATCTTTTTTTGTGCTGAGATAGGTTTTAAGATTAAAGGATGCTAAAGAGGGTTTTAATTCGGTTTCTACCATAATATTCATGTTTCGATCGCTTATTATCATGGATCAATTATCAATGATTTATGACCATGAGTAAATGGATAAATAAAAATGAGCCAATGTCTTGTTACTTAGAGTTTGGTCAAAAAGTCAAAAAACTATTAGGATCAAAGGTTTAGTTATTACCGAACTTCATCGAAATACTTTTTCATCCCCCTATTTAAAAACCGCTCTATGAAACTTACTCAAACTTGATCAAGAATAGTCAAGTTCCCACTCTTCATGGGATGGA
>NZ_JBLZFY010000091.1:0-16372 GCF_050753365.1 Geminocystis sp. CENA526 | reverse complement strand
CCTGTGGAGAGTCAAACCAACTTAATGGCAAGTCTATTAGGGATTCGGTGAAGCAGGAAGTGAACGTCCATCCCATGAAGAGTGGGAACTTGACCATTCTTGATCAAGTTTGAGTAAGTTTCATAGAGCGGATTTGAGTAGCAATTTTCAACCTAACTGACAAACTCGCAAAAATAAATCAGGGGATAAAATTTGTGTGCGGTGATAATGCTTTAATGGCAAAATGTGTTTTTTATCCAAAGAAACTAGATAATCAGCCCCTGATTCATAAGCGGCGGCTAAAAACATATTATCATTAGGATCAATGCGATCGAGCAAACTTGCCTGATAAATACCTTGAATCTTGATAGCAGTATAAAAAATAGCGGTTAAAATATCCTTAATATCATTTTTGTCGATATTTTTGACTAATAATTTTTCAACTAATTCTTCCAATAATTGAGGAGAGATAACTAACTTAAATCTACCCTGTCGCCAATAACGAAGAATTTGACAAGATGCACTATTAGGATTTTTAGTTAACAAAGCAGACAAAAAAACTGAGGTATCAAGAATAACCAAAGGGGAGTCTTCAACAAACATCATAGTAAATCAGACTTGTCTATGTTTGCGGTAATTCTTGAACAAACATCATCAAATTTTTGCCAAATTTCCTCATAACAATCGTCAGGCATATTTTGAACTTCATTTAATGTTTCTGTAATCAAGTCTTTTGCCTGTTGTCTATATTGGTTTTCTTTTAATTCGTCCAAATGCTTGTGTAATTCTTCTAATAACCATTGTTTATCTTCCACAGAATACTCTCTTAATTTTTGTTCAATTTCCATAATTTTGAGGGAAGGCATAAAATTGACTCCGTGACGAAAATTAGTCTAGTTTAATGATAACAAAACCCTCAAACAATTTAATAAAGTTCGATCGAACCTCCCCATCTTAATTACAGAAAGCTCGATCGCATCTTATGTTAAATTGCAGAAGTTGCAGAAACAGGTAACAGTGATAAAATTGATTTTAAATTGTGGTAATTTTAGCTTAATTTTTATTTTGCAAGAGTTCTAATAACTTTAACTCGACTGGGAGTAACTAAATCCAAATAATCATCTAATAGACATCTGGTAAAAATTATTTTTAATTGGTTCGTAGTAAGGGCTTAAGCCCTTAAAATCTTAATTAATGGAGAAGTCTAATAAAAGTTCTTTTTCATTATTTAGGGTTGCCATTACCTCAAATGCTTTCATCAACTTAACTCCATTTAATTTTAAAACCATCTTATCATATACTAGATAATTCAGTGGTTTTATTTGTTTGTAGTTCGGGTTTTAGCCCGATAATCTAAGATTTATTTAACTTTACCTTGTCAAAGCAATTAAAACTAAAAAATCTCACTTAAATCTAAGATAAAATCAGGCAAAATATCTTCTCCTGATAAATTTTTCGGATTATTTAAAATCTCTTTTTTCTGCCCTTGTCGATAGATTTCTACTTCTTTTTTTTCGGGATTAATTAACCATCCTAATTTAACTCCATTATCGATATATTCTTGCATTTTCTTTTGAGTATCACTCAGTTTATCAGAAGGTGACTTGAGTTCGATCGAAAAATCTGGTGCTAGAGGTAAAAATTTTTCCTGTTGAGAAGGAGTTAAACTATGCCATTTTTCTAAAGTAATAAAAGAAGCATCTGGCGATCGATTTGCCCCATTTGGTAACTTAAAACCAGTGGAAGAATCAAACACTTTACCTAATTTTTTTTGTCGATTCCAAGCATTTAATTGATAATTAATATCCGAATTACGATTACCAGTTAATCCTCCAGTGGGTGGCATAATAATTAAATCTCCCTGTGCATTACGTTCAAATCTTAAATCTCTGTGCTTGTGGCAAATTTCAAAAAATTGCTCATCATTTAGTTGCAACTCTAACTCTAAGGGTGTTGATAAATAAACCATAATTTTAAGTTACCAGCAGTTTAATTATATTGATTATGCTAACACAAACGCCAAAAGCACCCCTAACAGTTTCCTTAATACCCACATTATGACCTTGTTCGGTATAAAATAAATTGGTTAGGCAGTGTGCCGATCGTTTATCACCGAATTTTACTATACTTTAACAAGGGAAAAAAATGGTATTATCAAATCAACAGAAAAACAGTGAAATATCTGTCGATCGAACCTCTCCAATCTTCATTATTATTAGTTTAATATTAATTTGGGCGTTGGGGTTTATCATTGACAGAATCTGGTTTAGTTTAGATAATACTATACCTTCTTGGGACCCTTCCGAATATCTCAACGGTACAATGTTGTATAAAGAAGCCTTGAAAAATCCTGATTTTTTTAACGGCTCATGGTGGCGTGAATTTTGGTTATTATCCAATAAAGTACCCCCTTTAATGTATATTATCACCTCGCCATTTTTTTTAAGTTTGGGAGCAAGTGTAGATCATGGTAACTTAGTTTTATCCCTATTTAGTTTTATTTTATTAATCTCAATATTTTGCTTAGGAGTCTTATTTTTTAACTCCAAAATCGCTTTATTTGCCTGTTTATTAGTGCAATTAATTCCTGCTTTATATCGTTATCGTCTCGAATTTTTATTAGATTATCCCCTCACCGTCATCGTTACTTTTAGTTTTGTTTGTTTAAGTTATTGGTATTTTACCAAAACAAAATCTTCTTGGGGATTAGCTATTTTATCAGGGATTTCTTTCGGTTTAGGAGTAATGTTAAAACAAACCTTTGCATTCTTCCTATTTTTACCTATTAGTTTCGCTTTTATCTCTTTATTAATCTATAGAAAATGGCATAAATTAACTCAATTAATTGCAAGTTTTGTTATCTCAGTTTTCATCTTTTTTCCTTGGTATCGTACCAATTGGCTTTTAATTTTTACCTCTGGTAAACGTGCCACGATCGACTCTGCTATAATCGAAGGTGATCCTCCTTTAAATACCCTAGCGGCTTGGACTTTTTACGGTGAAGTTTTACCCTTTTTATTATCATGGCATTTAGTAATTATTCCTTTAGTATGTTTAATCTATTTGCTTATCAAATATTATACTAATAACAGTGATAAATATAAAAATATCTGGTCTTTTTTACAAGCTAAATTTTATCAGAATAAACGCAATTTTAGTAAAAATTATTCTGTGACAGTTTTAATCAGTCTTTGGTTAATTATATTTTTGGTGGGAGGGTATTTATTATCATCACTTAACATGAATAAGGACGATCGATATATTTTACCTTTAATTCCCGTTTTAGTATTAATTATCTCAGCTTTAATTTTCAGTTATCAAAATATTGGACATAAAATTTTAAGAACATTTATTGTGTTATTATCTCTGGTATTAATGGTATTTAATATCTTTCCTTTAGGGGGTGAATTTTTAACCCAAAATTTAAGTCCAAAAATGCAAAATTTTCCCTATATGGGAGAAGAATGGGCAACCCCAAAGGTTATTCCCAGTGCGATCGAAATAACTCCTTATCTAAAATCTAATATCGGAGTTTTACCTTCTACCCCCGAAGTTAATCAACATAATATCTCATTTTATGGAGCAATTCCTAGCTTTCAAGTTTTCGGCAGACAAGTGGGAGTTAGGGAAGCCGAAATTAATCAAGATGTTAATTCAATGGATTGGTTTTTACTCAAAACAGGCTATCAGGGTTCGATACCAGATACTCAACAAAAAACTGTGGAATTAGTAGAAAATAGTGGAGATTTTTATAGAGTAAATCAATGGACATTACCTGATGATAGTGAGTTAAAATTATACCGCAAAAAATTACCTTTAAATGAAGTTTTAACTTTAAATAGTCAAGATAGTCAAGTAAAACTAGATGAAGTTATTGTGCCTGAAATATTCCCTTCAGGGCAACCTATTCCGATTACTTATAAATGGTCTGGTTCGTGGGAAAATCTTAATAATGCTATCGTAATTTTAGATTGGAAATCCCTTGACAATGAAGAAAAATGGATACATGATCATCATATTGCTATGGGAAATTTACACCCGAATAAGTTAACATCTGAGCAACTTAATCGAGATTTTCAAGTCATCGAAAATACGGCAATGTTTGTACCTAATTCTCTTGGGGAAGGCGAATATATTTTAAAGGCAACTTATCTTAACTATGCTAATGGAGAAACCCAAGAAATTGTCATTCCAGAGGTAATAGTAACTATCAATAATGAAGCGGAAATAGAAACTAATAGAGAATTAGATTTAGTTTCTCAAATCACTCAATTTGCACCTAATTTGTCTCAAGGGCTTGACGGTTTAACCCCTGTATTTGCCGAAGTTACCCGCATTAATCAATATGATCCTACTCAAGATTATCTCAAAGTAGCAGAAAAAGCTATGCAATATCGTTTACAAAGGGAGACTAATTCAGATTATTTTTACACTTTACTCCTTGCTCAAGTTTTACAACAAAAGGTTGACGATTCGATCGAAACCGCGCAAAAATTAGTGACAGAAAATCCCGAAAACGCCTTTAACCATGCCTATTTAAGTTTTCTTTATTTGTATGACTGGAAGGGTAGAGAAGGAGAGAAAGCCTTGCAACCTGCTTTAGAATTAAAACCAGAGATAGTAGAATTTCAATACCTCAAGGGAATTAGTGCATTAATGCAGGGTAATTTGTGGGCTGTTTGGAAAATCGCTCGTCAATTATAACTAACTTATACTCTATATTATATAAGAATTTCACATTAGGATAAAACGATTGCAGAAAAGTTTAATAATTATCGTTTTGCTGACTATAAAGAAAAGGTAATTGATTTGTTAATGAGGGTAACAACTGTCAGTATAGAGACGATGAAAATAATGAAGGAAATGGAGAATATAGACAATTAAATAAAATGTGTTGAAAGTTCGATCGAAACAATTAAATATAAACTAATTTTCCCATTGATTCAAAAAAGTTTTAGCTGTCATAATCGGGATTTTTTGATATTCAATTAATGTGAGTAAATCTTGATCTCCCGTAATGATTACATCGGCTTTAGATGCGATGGCAGTTGCTAAAATTATGTTATCATCAGGATCACGAAGTTCGGGAACATTAAGCTCAGTAATAAGATAAATATTACTAATTTCTCTAGTTCCTATTAATAATTGCTCTTTGGTAAAATTCAGAGATAATATTCTTTTCTGAAGTTTTTTATAACTTAAAGTATTTTCTAATTCCGTTAACAAAGGCTCAGAAGTACAAATTATAATTTGTTTTTGTCGGGCTAAATGAATGAAATTACCGAGCAAACCTCGCCATAACCAAGCAGATACCCAAATATTTGTATCTAAAACTACTTTCATTTTTTCATCTCTCTACGAACTTCTCTGACAATCTCACAAATTTCTTCTGTAGTCATCTCATCTGGATCATCCCCAGCTTCATCAAGACTTTTTTGCCATTGATTCCAATCGAATTGAGGGACTTTTTTAAAACAAATTGTATCAGAATTTATATCCACTGAATATTGCTCACCTTCGGAGAAAATCCGAGAAATTTCGGGGGGGAGTTCTAATTTTCCTTCGGCAGTAAAATTAATTGTTATGGTTGTGTTCATAGTTTTTTCTCCATTATATAATTGTGATTATAACTTTTCTTAATAGACAATTAAATAAAATGTGTTGAAAGTTCGATCGAAATAATTAACTATAGTAATTATTAACAGAGAAAATTAGGTCTTTCTTGTTGAGTTTTGTTTAAAATATCTTCTAAAATTGACCATTTTTCCTGTTCAATATCTTCAATAATACTGCTCAAATTTTGTTGATATTCCTTTAAAGAATTTAATAATTGTGCTTTGTTATATTGTGCCATCATTAAGCCTAATTCGGGATTTCCTCCCCCTACTCGACTGGTATCTTTAAACCCCGAACTTGCTAAATTTTTCGCTAGATTTACTACTTCTTGATTTTCGTGATTCACGCAACTATTAATCAAGTTAGCACTAATCATCACAGGTAAATGAGAAATCCATGCTACGGCTCGATCGTGAGTTTCAGGCGATGACATATATATTTTGCATCCTACTTCTTGCCAAATCTTTTTGACAATCTCTACATTTTTTTCAGGGGTATTTTCTAGGGGCGTAATCACACAAGGAGCATTTTTAAACAAATTCGACTCTACCGCTTCAATGCCTTGATTTGCTGTACCAGCCATAGGGTGACTACCGACAAAATTACTCCATAACTCGGTGGCTTGAGGTACGATCGAACCCTTAACCGAACCTACATCGGTAATAACAACATGGGGTGGTAGATACTTAATTAGTCTTTCTAAGGTGGGTAAAATAGATGCTATGGGGGTACAAATAAAGATTAGGTCTGTTTGAGCCAAAATTTCTAAATCAACACTAGCACGGCTGACTATGGCTCGATCGAAAGCAATATTACAAGTACTTAATTGACGAGAAACGCCGATTACCTCATAACCAAGACGGGTTAAATCCAACGCCAACGAACCACCCATTAAACCTAAACCAATAATACCAATTTTCATAAATTATATGACAAAGTACAAGACAATTTTAATTTCAGAATGTTTAGTAAAAATGACGATCTTCAGAAATTTCTATTATTTTTTGATAGGATAAAAAAGAGTCTGTACTCTACAATCATTATTAAAATAACTGAGATAATATCATGACACAAACCATCGAAATAAGTCTAGTGGACGTACTCAATAAACTAGACAGTAAAATGGATAAACTAGATGCAAAAATTGATTCTAAGTTTGATTTGTTAGACGCAAAAATCGATAAATTAGATCAAAAAATCGAAAATCTGGAAACCAAAGTAAACAATATCATAATAGACGTTGAAAAACTGAAAACTGAAAATGAACAAATCATCAAACGTCTTGATGGGGTGGATAAGCGTTTTGATAGTGTGGATAAGCGTTTTGATGAGGTGAATAGTCGCTTAAATACCTTAACTATCGGTTTTCTGAGCATAGTGGGAGTGTTAGTGACGGGATTGCTGACTTTTATCGGTAAATTTATTTCTTTTCCCACCCCTTAAACAATGATTATTTGAAGGATTCTATGTGCTGTTTCAGGGGCTGATTTTAAGTGAAAAAGAGCAAAATTATCAATAGAACACTTTAAAACAGATCAGCCCGAAAACCCATTATTTATTGAACAGGGGTAGCAACGTCACCGACTTGAAAACCATTTCCAGAAACCGTTTTACCAATACTGGAAGATGAGTCCACATCGTATAATTCCACAATACCGACGGGAGTAGTTAAACGACGAATAACCTTGCCCGTTTCTGGGTCTTTAATTTCTCTCCCCACTCGTTCGATCGAAACTTTCATTCCTGCACGATAACCGTCACTTGTACCTTTATTTAAAACAATATTTCCGCCACTAATATCTGCAACTACAGCATTAACAGAGGGCAAAACTTTAGGCACAGCAGTTAATCGATCGTTTTTGTTTTGCATTTCGGCTAAAATTTCATCAACAGCCTTTTGAGTCGCTACCGATAAGAGTTTCCCTTCGTTGCTAGTGGTTGTACCGCCTCCCATACCCAAAACATATACTTGATCATCTTTTTGAGTACCAACCCCACTACCTTCTGCACCCATGATGATTTCACCTGTGGTAGTATTGACGGCTCTAACATTAAGGGTGACAAGGGCTTCGGTAGTTTGTCCACCAACACTAACTCCAAACAAGCCAAAACTAGAACCTTGTTTTTGAATATCAAACTGAGTAACAGAACCAATTAAAACTACTTCGACTCCCAACAAACGACCAATTTGAGCGGCAGTACTCGGATCAACTCTACCTGTCGCACCTAAATTTTGTTCCTGTAAAACTGCATTAATACGACTTCTTTCGATGACTCGATATTTTTCAGAGTCCACTAAACGATTAACAAAAATATCACTGACTCCACTGGCAGTGCCTCCAAAAATATTTAATAACCATTGAGGATTACTTAAGGCACTGTAATCAAAATCTAAAACAGCGATTCTAATTTTTTCGTCATTGTTTCCTTGAGCAATTATCTGAGGAGGAGTATTCGCATTTACTGGAAGTATCCTTGGTTCGATCGATGCTGTAGCAAGGATTCCCAGAAGAAGAAAGGAGAGATTTTTATGGACAAAAGACTTATTCATTTATTTACATTTTTGTATGTTTATAAATTATTAATTACAGAATACCACTTTTTATTGATCTGGGAAGAAAAAATCAGAAAGCCTAACTATTTAACTAAATTTATGCACTAAAAATGAATCAAGTTTATTTCATATCAAGACAATATTTAAGGAAAAAATAATAATTTTTATGACAATCTAGGTAGCAAGGTGAGATATTTTATTTCTTTAAGTTCGATCGAATTATTACAATAAATTTTGTTTTTATAATCGAATTAAGAAAACCTGAAAAAGAGTGAATCTTAATAATTGTCAGTGGTAGTCTGCTATAGTAATAGTCAAGATTTTATAACAATGAGGGAATAATGCCATGTCAGAAAAAACAAGTTTTCAGTTACCAGAGTCTCACGGTAATATTTTACAGATTCTCTGTGCTGTTGCGTGGGCAGACGGAGATTTAAGTCAGGAAGAAACGGACGTATTAATAGAAAAGTTTAAAACAGATTTGCCCGTAGATCCAGAACCGATTGCCTACATAGAGGATAACATGACTTTATATGATCCTTTTTCTACTAATCCTTTAGTTTATGAACAAATAGAAGCCAGAATAAAAGCTGAAAACGCTTTCAAGGACATTTTAAATGATTATAAATATAATCCCATTCCTTTAAAAGATTTAGCACCTCGTTTAGAATCGATCGAGGATCGTTATTTAGCAGTAAAATTAGCTTATATGGTAATCAAAGCCAGTCCAGATGACGAAGGCAATTTAATTTGTCGGGAAGAAAAAGCGGTTTATCGTCAACTTGTGGAATTATTAAAGTTAGACAATGACACGGTAACAAAAATAGAAATGGAAGCCTCTCAGGAATTAGATAAATTCCAACATCCTTTTAAGGCACTTATCCATAACGTTACCAGTTTTTTAGGACAAAAAGTGACTCTCGAAGGTATCAAAAAACTGGTGCAATAATAAGCTACTTTGCATTTAAGTCGTCTGCTGAAGATAGGTAAAAGACAATAAATTCTCCATTATCGAATTATCATCATTTTATGTTGAACTCAGGTTGACTCATTCCTTATTTTTCATTTCTCATTCATTGCTATAGTATTTGATGTTATGTTTTTTGATTATTATTTATGAATCCTAGCTTAGAAGTTGGTAGTGTTGTTGTTACTCCAGAGAATATTTTTTCTTTTTTAGCTGAAAAACAAATGATTGCACCCCTCGCCAAAGAAATTATTTTGGATGGTGCGATCGAAGGTATAGAATGTACTGCGGAAGAAACTGCTATGGCAGAACAACAATTCTTTATGCAAATGCAACTCAATCCTAAAGAACCTGAAAAATTACAAGTATGGTTAGAAAAAAACTATTTAACGAGAGAACAATTACAAAATAGGATTTTAAGGGGGATAAAATTAGAAAAGTATAAAGAGAAAACTTGGGGAACAGAATTACAAAATTATTACTTAAAACGCAAACAACAATTAGATAAAGTCGTTTATTCCTTAATTCGTACTCGTAACGCAGGAGAAGCCCAAGAGTTATATTTTCGTGCCTGTGAAGGGGAAAAAGAATTTGCCGAATTGGCAAGACAACACTCTCAGGGGGCAGAAGCCGAAACAGGAGGATTAATCGGACCAGTGGAGTTAACTGTACCACATCCAGAAATTGCGAGAAGATTAATGACTTCACAACCCGGACAAATATTGCCCCCCTGTAGAATTGGAGAATGGATTGTGATTTTAAGACTAGAAAAATATATGACGGCTCAATTAGATCAAAATATGAGACGCAGATTATTAGATGAGTTGTTTAATACATGGCTTAATGAAACCATCCAAACAAAAGTTAAATTTAATTTTGAAATTCCCCAATAATATCAGATTTTTACCACCGTATAACAGGCATCTTGCCTGTTTTTCTCCGACTTGCCTGTTTTTCTCCCAAATGATGTCTATTCTTTAACCTAATACCTTAATTAATCCTTAACAATTGCCTAAAATACCGATCGATTATAATATTATATTTTTGATACTTATGCTTATTGAATAATATTTAGACTTGATCAATTAAAGCATGAGAACAATATATTAACAAAATAGAAGAAATTAGGAGTAAAAGTGCGAAAAATTATAATTGCTGGTAACTGGAAAATGCACAAGACTCAAGGGGAGTCTCTCGAATTTTTACAGGCTTTTTTGCCTCATTTAGAAGATACTAGCGAAACTAGAGAGGTAGTTTTGTGTGTACCTTTTACCAGTTTAAGTTTTATGTCTAAAAATTTACACGGTAGTAGAGTTAAACTAGGCGCTCAAAATATCCATTGGGCTGATCAAGGTGCATTTACTGGAGAAATTTCTGGTGCTATGCTATCTGAAATTGGAATGAATTATGTAATAGTCGGGCATAGTGAACGCCGTCAGTATTTTGGAGAAACCGATGAAACCGTCAACAGTCGTTTATTGGCGGCACAAAAATATAATCTAACTCCTATCCTTTGTGTGGGTGAAAGTAAAGCACAACGAGACGCAGGAGAAACGGAAAATGTGATTATCAATCAGTTACAAAAAGGTTTAATTAATGTAGATCAAAATAACCTTGTCATCGCATACGAGCCTATTTGGGCGATTGGTACTGGTGACACTTGCGAAGCTACAGAAGCCGATCGAGTCATCGGTATAATTCGATCGAAATTAACCAATCAAGACATTACTATACAGTATGGTGGTTCGGTCAATCCTAGTAACGTGGATGAGATTATGGCACAACCAGAGATTGATGGTGCATTGGTGGGCGGTGCAAGTCTTGAGGCTTCTAGCTTTGCCCGTTTGGTAAACTATCAATAGAATGAAGAATGAAGAATTAAGAATGGAGAATTGAGAATGGAGAATTGAGAATAGAGAATTGAAGAAAGATTGCTTCGTTACCTCGCAATGACATATTCGGGAGGTTACTCCTTACTCATTACTCATTACTCATTACTCATTACTCATTACTCCTTACTCCTTACTCCTTACTCCTTACTCCTTACTCATTACTCCTTACTCCTTACTCCTTACTCCTTACTCATTTGTGTATGTATGAGTCTTTATCTATTCGTAATCATCGTTTTATCTGGGAAAGTCGTACCTATTTAATGGGGATTTTGAATGTCACTCCTGATAGTTTTAGCGATGGTGGAAAATTTAATCATCGGGAAACGGCTTTAAAACAAGCTCTAATGATGATCGATCGAGGTGCTGATATAATTGATATTGGTGGGCAATCCACCCGTCCGGGGGCGCAACAAATTACCCTAGATGAAGAATTAGAAAGGGTTATTCCCATTATTTGCGAGTTACGCAAGATTTCGGATACACCTATTTCGATCGATACTACGAGGGCAACAGTAGCACAACAAGCTATTGAGCATGGAGCGGATATAGTTAATGATATTTCAAGTGGAACGTTTGATCGATCGATGTTAGCAGAGGTGGCAAAACTGCAAGTACCGATTATTTTAATGCACATAAAAGGGACTCCTGAAACCATGCAAAACTTGACAGATTATCAAGATTTAATCGGTGAAATTAAGCTATTTTTTCAAGAAAGAATTGCAGAAGCAATTAAGTTAGGAATCAAAAAAGAACATATTATCCTCGATCCGGGTATCGGTTTCGCCAAAACTTATGAACAAAACTTAGAAATTCTGAGAAATATATCAGAGATTAAAACATTAGGTTTTCCTGTCTTAATTGGTACATCCAGAAAAAGTTTTATCGGCAAAATTTTAAACAAAGAAAATCCCTTAGAGAGAATTTGGGGTACAGCCGCAACTTGCAGTTATGCTATTACTCAGGGTGCTAATATTTTGAGAGTCCATGACGTAGAACAAATGTACGATGTAATTAGAGTTACGGATGCCTTAAATCAACCTGAATTCGATGAAAAAAGTATTGAAACATAAGCTTTTTCGGCTCATAGTTAACAAAATTTTTCTCGAAAAAATCATGAGATTTAGAAAAAATGGCTCTTCTACAGTAGTTATGATATTTTAGTAATAAATAATTGTTAAAAGTTTTGATATATAATAGGTTTAGTATTTTAAAAATGCAGATGTTATAAATTTACAGTTTTAATTTAGGGTTTGCTGAATAAATCAGAAGACTATTAAAATCACAGATTTAGGCATAATATATTAATCAAAAAGTGCGCGGTTTTCGCAATTTTTACTAAATTTTATTTAAAATAACTTTGTATTATATATTAATATAAAGTCTCAAAACCTTGATTTTTCATTACTTTATCTATTACCCATTACCCATTACCTATTACCTCCCCTCATCAAAATACTTTTTCAGCAACCCCTACTTAACTTCTATTATCAGGAGTTCTTTTAACTTTTTTAATGGGTAAATTAGCACTCAAAGATGTATTTCGATCGTTACTTTGAATAGAAAACTCCATTTCTTCCACATTTATATCGAGATAACGACTGACGACTTCTAAAATTTCTTGGCGCATTTTATCAATCAACTCAGGGTTAACACCGGCTCGATCGTGAGCGATAACCAGTTCTAATCTATTTTTAGCACGATAACGACTTTTTTTGGGGGCTGTCCATGAATTAATGGTATTGACTATATCTTTAAACATAAAATTTTCATTGGTGATATTGAGTGAGAATTAATAATAAAAAAATGAGATTGTTGTCACTTTAGTTATATAACAAGCCCTTGAGATTGTGGCATGATTAGTAAACTATGTCATGTCAATTCTAAGTTTGTTTTTGGGATAAACCAAAAAAACGGCGTAAACGAGTGAAAAAAGTGTCTTGAGTAGCCATTAAATCCAGATAAGGTACATCCACACCATCAATTCTTCTAGCAATATTTTTAACTGCCATAGCTGGGAGGGATTCTTGTTCGCTAATTACCAATGGTTCACCACGATTCGCTGATGTAATAATTCTCTTATCATCTGGTACAATACCAATTAAAGGTACAACCAATAAATCTAAAATATCTTCAACGCTTAACATTTCATCCATTTGTACCATTTCTGGACGCAGACGGTTTACGATTAAACGAATACTTTTCATACTCTCACTTTCTAACAAGCCAACTACTCGATCGGCATCCCTAACGGCTGCAACTTCAGGAGTGGTTACAATCAAGGCTTCCTGAGCGGCAGCGATGGCATTTCTAAACCCCATTTCAATCCCCGCAGGGCAATCTACGAAAATATAGTCAAAATTAGGACTTAATTGTTCAATTACCTCCTTCATTTGATCAGGTGTAATGGCATCTTTCGTGCGATTTTGTGCCGCAGGTAACAGATTGAGTCCGGGGGTTCTTTTATCCTTGACGATCGCTTTTTCTAAAGTACACTCTCCTGATAAAGCATCAATGATAGTATAAACAACCCTTTGTTCTAATCCTAACAATAAATCTAAATTTCTTAAACCAAAATCCGCATCAATCAAACAGACTTTTTTGCCCAATTGTGCTACTGCTGTACCTAAATTAGCAGTAATAGTTGTTTTACCGACACCACCTTTTCCAGATGTAATAACAATAACTCTACTCATAAAAATTTATTTCTAAGGCATTAACATAAATAATAACTAAGCAAAACTAATTGTACATTGCAGATCACGAAAAAGAGAAAGAATTGCTAAAACCTTATTTTTTCTTACTTAACTCAGTTCAAGATAGAATTTAGAGTGAACTACCGTACACCAAATCAAAGATTATTGTGTAGGCTTCCTATCCAGAAACTAAAAATAATCATAAATTGATTTTTTATAGCTCTTGACTAAATTTAATAAAGAATGAAGAAAGGCTCTTATGTAACAGGCACTCATGCAACAATTACTCCCCAATACCCCAATACCCTAATCCCCCATTTTCTCCCTTTCATCTTCATCATTTTATGATTTACTCAGGGGAAATTTTATCCTTTTGGGGTGATTCTCAACAAAATGTATTCAATGTTACAAAAAATCAGCAAGTAACAGTGTTAGAAAATAACAGGAAAATTGTATAAGCTATATAAAAGTAAATAAAATCAGAGGAGTAAACACCTTGAAAAAGATTGAAGCTATTATTCGTCCTTTTAAACTTGATGAAGTCAAAATAGCCCTCGTTAACGCAGGGATTGTTGGGATGACTGTATCAGAAGTGCGCGGTTTTGGTCGTCAGAAAGGGCAAACAGAACGTTATCGTGGTTCTGAATATACCGTAGAGTTTTTACAAAAGCTCAAAGTAGAAATTGTCGTGGAAGATAGCCAAGTAGATATGGTGGTGGATAAAGTGGTTCAAGCCGCTCGTACTGGGGAAATTGGTGATGGTAAAATCTTTATTTCTCCTGTGGAAGAAACCATCCGTATTAGAACTGGTGAGAAAAACCTAGAGGCAATCTAGTATTTGACCAGAAGACAAAAAGACAGGAAGACAGGTGGACAGGAAGACAGGTGGACAAGAAGAAGGATTTATAGATAAAGTTAAGATATTTACTAAAGATTTTTGTTCCTCAAATAATAAAAAATGATTCAGGATTGTTATACATACTCTATAATCATAGAAAAATTGTGTGAGGCATCAAAAAAATGGTACTTTCTTTTACAAAAAATTCTACTTCTCTCAATGGATTTTCAGCATTTAAACCGAGCGATCGACTACCAAGCAAACTATTCGGTACAGACGGTATAAGAGGCAAGGTAGGCGATTTATTAACCCCCAATTTAGCTTTAGAGGTAGGGGTGGCGGCGGCTACGGTATGGCGAGAATTTAAAGCCACTGAGGGGGTAGTTATTATCGGACAAGATTCTCGTAACTCTAGCGATATGCTATCTATGGCGATCGCATCGGGGTTAACTTCCTTGGGGTTGGAGGTGTGGAATGTGGGTTTATGTCCGACTCCCTGCGTTGCCTATTTAACGAAAACCACCGAAGCTATAGGCGGTATCATGATTTCCGCTAGTCATAACCCTCCCGAAGATAACGGCATTAAGTTTTTTGGTTCGGAAGGCACAAAATTAGATAAACTGTTGACCAGTGCGATCGAAAACACCCTCAGAAAAAACATTGATGGTGATATTAGCGTCAAAGGCGATAAATGTGGTAAAGTTTCACAACCTCATCATTTAGTACAAAATTACACTCATTTCCTCAGAGCATCCTTACCCCAAGACATGGATTTCAGTGGAATGCGCATCGTCTTAGATTTAGGTTGGGGAGCGTCTGTAGAACTTGCTCCTGCTGTGTTTCAGGCTTTAGGAGCTGAAGTTATCTCCTTACACTGTCGCCCCGATGGCGATCGAATTAACGTTAATTGTGGCTCAACTCATCTCGACAAGTTACAAAAAGCAGTACAAGACTATGGAGCAGATATGGGCTTCGCTTTTGACGGAGATGCCGATCGAGTTATGGCGGTGGATGCTTTAGGGCGTGTGATTTGTGGCGACTATATATTATACTTATGGGGTAAATATTTAAAAGAGAAAAACCAATTACCCGATAATTTGTTAGTAGGTACAGTCATGGCAAACTTAGGCTTTGAAGTGGCATGGCAAAAGTTAGGGGGTAAACTGCTTCGTACTGCCGTAGGTGATCAATATGTTCAAGCCGCCATGTGGGAAACGGGAGCAATGTTAGGGGGTGAACAATCGGGGCATATTTTGTGCCATCATCATCATTTTTCGGGAGATGGTTTACAAACTGCGTTACAATTAACTGCTTTGGTGCGTCAAAAGGGAGACTGTTTAGCATCCCTCGTCAATGAAAGTTTTACTCCCTATCCCCAAGTTTTAAAGAATGTACGGGTAGAAAACCGAGAAAAACGCCTGAATTGGCAAGATTGCGATGCACTACAGGAAGGGATCGATCGAGCGCAAATAGCCATGGGAAATCAAGGTAGAGTGTTAGTAAGACCATCAGGTACAGAACCTTTAATTCGGGTAATGGTGGAGGCACAAAACCAAGATATAGTCGATCATTGGACGAATTATTTAGTTAAAATTGTGCAAGAAAATCTCGCTAATTAATGAATAATGAATAATGAATAATGAATAATGAATAATAGTTATTAAAAGCGATTTTTATCTAAATAGTATAAGATTTGGAGATTGCTTCGTACCTCGCAATGACAACAATTTTTCTAATTTTTTAGCTTTTCTTCGGCAAGAAGCCCCACACTGTATTTTTCGTTAAGAAATACCCACACAATCAGTGTGGGATGAATTGCCGTCCAGATTTATT
>NZ_JBLZFY010000090.1:0-16386 GCF_050753365.1 Geminocystis sp. CENA526 | reverse complement strand
CTATTATATATGGGTATATCTGATTAAAATAAAATCCTCAAGAAAATATCTGAGGATTGCATAAATTTAAGTTTTCATACTGATATATAGTTAAGGGTTATTTATCAGCCCTATTTATCTTTAATCTGATTATTTTTAGTGTCAAGTGATATTAACTTGAAATACTTTTTATTGTTTGTTACATAAACAATATTATTTGGTATCTTTACATAAGTTAATGTTAAACACTTTCATCAAACTTTAATTTTTAACCATCAATCTTTTAAAATAAATTAAATGAACAAACTAAGTTACTTATATATTTTCAGTTTAGTAGTATTATTGTTAGGCTGTAATAGTCAAACTAATGATAAAGGTAATAGTCAAACAGGTTCTAAAGTAGGATTTTTAACTAAGATTAATTATCCTACAAATGAGTTTGATAAAGATTCTTTAAATAGATTAATTTCAGATGATAGTACGGATGAATTAACTGAAATGTACAAAGATACCAAGATACATCCTATAGCCTATGTACAATTATCTGAAGAAGAGCAAAGAGAACATAAAGAAAGATTTTGTTTTATGTCAGGATTAATGTCAGTATCTCAAATTAATTCTTGGTTAGATTATGAAAGTTTGAAGCAATCGGTTAACGATAAAAAAAATGATATACAAATAAATGAATTATTGAGAGATATTGAAAAAGGACAAAAAGATATTATTGAAAGTTTAGACATTTTATCTAAAGTTTCAGACCCTGAGTTTAATGAAGATAGGCACGGCGTTGGTGTACCTTGTGAAGAAAAATATATTATATGGAATAATTATTTAACCGAATCAGATTTATCCACATTAAAAGAAAAGCTAAAATTTTAATAAACCTTGTCTTTTAAAATCTTTTTTATTTCTTTTACGTCTTGAGATAAATCAGTGACAACGTAGAAAAAAGAGGCTAAACCTATTTGAGATAATCCTATTATAGAAAAAGGGGGATTACCTGTACCAAAAGAAATAATTACTACAATAGCCCCAATAATGAGTAAAAAAATGCTTATTAATTTAAGTAATTTCTGAGTATCCATATTATTTAAAATAGGTTGTAATTCATTTATCACTCCAATTATTACCGATGCTAGAGTCAGCCTCAATCGGTACTCTCTTTAAAAATTCCTTGCCACTATTTACCATTACCTCACTTAATACCGAGGCAACTTGATCCGCTATATCCTCATGTGCCTCAAGGATAATTTCATCGTGTACCGTTGCTAATATCCGAGCTTTACCATTAAAAGGTTTTAGCGCTGATACTAACCTACCTAATGCCAATTTGAGAATATCAGCGCCCGTACCTTGAATCGGAGTGTTGAGGATTTGTTGAGGGGAGGCATTATCAAAATATCTGATTCTACCTGATAGGGTTTTAGTCTCGTTAATCCCCCCATTATAGATTCTGGACTTGGTTTTTTTATGCCATTGAGATAAACCAGAATAGCTCTTAAAAAAATTATCCATAATCTTTTTTGCCTCATTCTCTGAGAGGCTGATACCATAATTACTCTCAGCATAGCCTCTAAATCCATTAACCGATGCGCCATAGATCAGCCCAAAATTAGCTGATTTAGCTATCTGTCGATCGTCTTTTGTTACCTCATCTAAAGGTTTATTTAAAACGATACTAGCAGTAAGTTTATGTAAATCCTCACCTCGGTTATATGCCTCAATCATGGTTCGATCGTTTGCATACTCAGAGGCAATTCTTAACTCTATTTGACTGTAATCAGCTATAACGAGCTTATGACTAGGGGAGGCAACGAAACAACTCCGAGCCTCATTATTTCTCGGTATTTGCTGTAAGTTAGGATTTGAGGATGTAAACCTACCTGCGCTCGATCCCATTTGCCAATAACTACCATGCAACCTCCCCGTTATCGGATTAATTTTTTTAAGTAAACTATCTCCAAAACTTGAGATAATTTTAGTTACTTTTTTATACTCAAGAAAAGGTTTTAATATTTCTGGGTATTCTGGTAATAATTTTTTAAGGGTTTTAGAGTTTGTGTTATCGCACTTGATACCAGCCTTATTAAGTGTCTCTAATATTTGCTTAGGAGAGTCTAAATTAATCTCTTTGGTAAAGTCAAAATCATTTGCTAGTAAGGTTAGTTGCTCATTATTACTATTCTTAAACTCAGCTAATTTTTCTTTTAATATTGCTTTTAATTCTGTCTCTAATTCATCTTTTCTTTTCTGGGTATCTTCTAAGATATTTTGCCATTGACTAACATCTAATAACATCCCATTAAATTCCATCATTGCCACTGCTAAAACACAATCAAACTCTATTTTTGCAACTCTGGTTAATGAGGCATAAATTAATTTATTTCTTAATATTTCTCTTAATGGTAAGAGAATTTTTGAGTCGATCGAACTATACTTTAATTGCTCAATAGTTAACTCCTCTTTACCCCAGTCAGTTAACCTCTCCTCTTTATTTAACTCAACTCCTAGATATTCTAAGGCAATGACTTTTAACGAGGATTTAAGATTATCCTTACCAGAGTTAATTAATTGATGCGCTATCTGAGTATCAAAGATTTTTTGATTAACTTCTAATCCGTTGCTCATTAGAAATTGAATATCAAATTTAGCATTATGAAATATCTTGATAGCCTCATTGATTAAGAGAGGCTGTAATAATTTAACATCGCACTTAAAAGCATCAATTATGAAGGTAGGGTTATTTTCTGAGGCAATTTGAATTAATCGTAGTTTATGCAAGTGTGCATCTAATCCAGTTGTTTCGGTATCAATAGCTAAAACCTTTTCATCTTTGAGGAGTTCGATCGCCTTCTCTAAATCCTCATCATTCTCTATAAGGCTGTAACTATCATCTATAACTGTACTTTGGGAATTTACTTTATCCTCATCATTATTTAACTCAAAATCCTCATTATCATTACTATCTGACATCTTTTGATTATTACCTGATTTAACTTTTTTAATCTTTGGGGGAGGCAAAATTACTTTATCGGTATCAGCCCTCTTATCTGATTTATCAAGGTTATTTGAGTTAATATTTTTATCAGATAAGTTGTCAGATATGTTATCGGATTTAACCGTTTTAATGTCCATAGTTTTATCGGATATGCTATCTGATTTATCAAAGTTATCAGAGTTCATCGGTTTAGCAGTATCTGGTTTATCCATAACTTTAATATTATCTGATATATCTTTTTTACTATCTGATTTATTCAAGTTACTTTTCTTTTTGGGTTTTAGTGCCTCGATCGATAATTGGATTATTTTCTCTGGTAAAAAAGTTCTTAAATCCTCAATAACTAATGTTAATCCTCTTAATAGCTCAATCACATAATCTAAATCCTCTTTATGCCACTGATACCCAAAACCTTCACATATCAAGGTATCTGAGTTAATATCAGATTTAATATCAGTTATACCCTCTTTATTTTCTGGGGGATTTATTACGTCTTTAAAGTTAGGTTTAGGTTTAACTTTTTGAAGGGATTTAAAAGAGGCTGATATTGCCTCATTATTATTAGTTTTAGCTTTTTTATTTACTAAACTTTGAATAAAATTTTTATCCTCTGGTGTTAATTCTCTCATTTTAAAATCCCTCCTCTTTATTTTCGTTATTAGAATGTAAATAATTTAATGGCTCGAATTTATGGATAGCTTTAGAGTACTTAAATAAAATATCCCCAGTTCTACCAGTTCTATTTTTATCTATATATAGCCTCGAAAATATATCAGCCGTTGTTTTGTTTAAAAAGGTTTTGTTGTCTATATTTTCAATATATTTAGCTACTTTTAAATCTATTTTTTGCCAATTATTTTTAACATAGTCTAACTGAGTTTTTATCTGATCCTCCCCTTTATTATCAAAGTCAAAACTATGTAAAAGCATTACACAATCAGCACTATGAGCAATCTTGAAAGAATCTCTAAGGGCTGACATATCGAGGCTTTTTTTACCTGATTTAGTGCTATCAAAAGCATTTTTACTAATGTCTGAAATGGCAATAATTGGAGTATCACTTTTTCGAGATAATCTTTTTAATTCAGTGGCAATTTTACTTATTTTTATTGTCTCATTACCATTGTTATCGATGTCTTTATCTCCAGAGTTCATTAACTGTAAATAGTCGATAAATACTAAATCTAATTTTAGCTTTTTTATGATCGATAATATTTTATTTGGGGTAAAGCTATCATCGCACTCAATAATATAAATATTCTCAGATATTTGCTCATAATACTCTTTGACTGTCTTAAACATTTTTAGTTTTAATGAGTCATTTTTTAAGTAAATTTTCTTATCCAAATACCCAGAGTTTATCTCCCCCAGTCTGCTAATTTGAGTTATAAATATCTGATCTAAACTCATTTCAAAACTAAAATATCCCACTTTATACCCTTTACTTGAGGCATAATCAGCACACTGTAAGCAAAGAGTAGATTTACCACTAGCTGGGCCGGCTGACATAACATAAAATCTACCTTTACTAAATCCCCCATTAAGCAAAGTATTAAAGTCATCGCTAAAGGTAGGGATTGCCTCTCTATCCTCGGATAATAGCTGAGTAAGTAACCCTTCTATTTTTTCTGAGGTAGGTAGTAAATTTGTTTCACTTATTGAGCGATTTATTAATTTCTCGGTTTCATCGATCGACTTCGATAATATTTCTATACTTGTATCAGCCTTATCCTCTGCTAATTTTTTGGCATATTTACTATATTTTTTTTGTGCTATCTCTCTTATCCCTACCTCTCTAATCTCCCCAAGATACTCCTCGATCGTCTCTGGGGAGGGTAATTTGAGGTTATAAAGGTTATCCAAATATTCGGATAAAGAATCATTTTTTTTGATAGTGGCAATAAATCCTTGAGAGAAAATATCGGAGTAGTCAATTATCGATTCTGGATTTTGGAGTAAATAGCCTAATACCTCACTCTCAATTAATCTGATACTATCTGTTAACTTACCTGATACTTTACCTAATAAGTAATTTTGTTCTAATGCCTCACATTCTCTGAGTATTTGGGATTTTATTATCTCTTTACCCTCACTGGTAAGGTTTAGGAGTGACTGAAAGATAAGGGCTGAAACTTTTAAATAATCGAGACTGTCAGATATTCCTTGATTTGAATTGTTATTATCAGTCTTTGAGTTTGATGATTGAGAATTATTCGGAGTATCTGAATTTTTAGAAGTATCAGCCCTATCTTTTGAGTTAGAAGATTGATAATTAGGGTTATGGTTTTTATGTACTTTACACTTAGTACCTATACAACCTCTGGTATGTGCCTCCCCCTCTTTTATGCCACTGAGGATATAACTACACTCAAATTTATATTTATCGGAGTTTCGATCGCACGAAACCCATGCACTTTTAAAATTATTTACCTTGCCTCGATAATCCTTTGAAGTAGAATGATTCTCTGAGGTATTTTGCGCCATTAATTGAGCAAGGGGTAAAGATTGAGGCAAGTCTAAACCTCTGGTTAAGCAATACCGAATTAAGGTTAAATTTGCTTGGTTATAGTCAACATCCAGAGGCGCACCATTAGAGAGTAAATGCTGAATGCAACTCGGATGATCCCCCAAAGAGTTTAATAATGTTTTAATTTCATCTTTACTCCGAGGCTCGTTTAAAGATTTCTCATTACTTTGAGACTCGTTTAAAGATTTATCTTTGCTCCTCGTTTCATTTAGATTATTTTTACTTTGATTCGGTAATTTATCCGAATTATTTTTATCGGAGTTGTCAGCCTCTAACTCTGAGATATTAATTACTTTATCAAGGGCTGTAACTTCAAATTTTGCCATTAAATCCCCTTGAGAGTTTAAGTCTATTTGGGGATTATTAACATCAAAATCTGGGGTAATAAATCCACATCTTTTTTTAGTTTTTAGATGAATTGTGCAAGGTAATTTGATATTAGAGTTTACATCTTTAGGGAAAATTTCTTGAGGAGTAAAATTAGCTCGGAGTGAGATCGATTTTAAAAAATCTTTTATTAATTTTGGGGTAACAGCCTTTTCGAGGAATACCCAAATATGAAAGCCTCTATTACCTGAGTACTCAATATAAAGATTTACTCCTAACACATAGCCTTCTTTAACTATATTTTGAGCGATCGTTAGAGCCTCCCCCAAATCCTTGCAATCTCTGGGGATGTCTATGTCAATACATCCAGATTTTGATATACCCTCTTTATCTTTGCAAAGTATCAGCCCTAATGACTTCTTACCTTCAATACTTGCCAATAACTCCGATTCGGTTAAGTAAATGTATTCGATTAACTTACCATCATCATCATAGATAGCTTTATGAGGGTATTTAATCTCGGATTTATTCATTGAGGCGATCGAATACTTTTGTGCCTCACTATGGATAATTAATCGGTAATATTGCTCTATTAATTTTTTCATTTTATTTATCTCCTAATTGCTTAACTAATTTTTTGAGTAGGGGGATTGCTTTATTTCTTTGCTTAGTGTCAATTTCAGTAACATCCGAATTGAGGAGTATATTGGCTGATTCCCAAAACTGGGTAAAGACTTGCAAAACGTCAATATCTAAAGGATTTGGTAAAGTTAAATCCTCTGGAATATCTGAATTTTCAACACTTGATAATGAGTTACTGGGGGAGGCATTATCCGAGTTATTGAGATTATCAGAGTTAGGATTATCGATCGATAACTCCTCATCAATAATTGCTTTTAACTCTGATACCGATAAATCAGCCTCAAGTAATCTCTCTAAAATTTCTAATTCTTTATTACCTTTGAGCCTCAATAGTTGCTTACAATGTCCTATGGTTATCTTTCCTTGAGATACGGCTGATTGTGTCGAATTATGGCATTTTAAAAGCCTTGTCATCGTCTTAACTCTATCCTCAGTAATCCCTAATTGACTCGATAGCTCTTTGATACTCAAGTTATGTTCATCTAATATTTGCTTATATCCGAGTGCCTCTTCTATGGGATTTACATTTTCTCGGAGTAAATTTTCACTCGCTGATTTCAGCCTTACAACTAACTCGTTATCCTCATTTTTTTCTACTATGCAAGGAATGCTATCTTTTTCGAGTAATTTAAAAGCTCTAAATCTTCTCTCCCCCATAATTATTCGATAGGTGTCACATGACACTTTTCTAACTCTGATAGGTTGCTGTAATCCAAAATTTTCGATATTAGTAGCTAATTCTCTGATACTTTCATCATTAAAGGTTTTTCGATGATTTTTAGGATCGGCTTGGATACTGTCTATTTTGATAATTTCAATGTCCATAATTTTTTACTCTCTTATTTGGTTAAGGTGTCACATGACACTTTTAAAAATTCCTAATTCCCTAATTACTTATTCCTAAAAATTCCTAATTTTCTAATCGTTAATTCCTAATCCTTAATTGCTCAATCCCTTTAAATCCTCATTCCTTAATTCCTTACTCTGGGAATTACCAGAGGCAATGAAAAGTTAAATATCTAAGGTTTTCCCTTGCCATTGCTTATATTTCTTTACTTGCTCAAAAGGTGTTAACTCTGAGGAGTAAATGAAATCTACATGACTCTCATCTAATTTCTGGGGGGATTGTAATTTAATAGGCTGTAACGATAATTCGGAGTTATTAACAAATTCATCGTTTAAGGTGTCAAGTTGATCTGAAAGGGGGGATAAATCAGCCCTTAGATTCTCGTTTAACTCCTCTTTTTGCTCTCGGTATTGTTGATAAATTTCTTTGCAAGTATCTTCTAAATCGGTTTTTAACTCCGAGAGTTTCCTGATAGTTTCCTTTAAAGTTAAGTACAATTCTTTAAATTCTGTCTCTTTACCTAATATTTCCCTCATTACAGCCGTTTTAAATGCTATGGATAAGCTATCAGCCTCATTCTGGTAATTACTCTCTAACTCGGTTATTTGAGTAGTAATCTCCTCATATCTTGATTCATACTCATTGAGCAAGGGCTGTAATAGCTCTCGGTTTAAGTTGTTTACTATTTGACTGCGATTCGAGTAAGTATCAATACCTGAGTAATGTTTTCTGACTAGCTCATCATATTTTCGATAGGGTTCGATCGTCTCTAAGATGATATTAGTTAGTAATTCTTTACCATCATTTATAGCTACTAAAGCATCGATTTCTGTAGCACCTGTTACCTCAAAATTATCCTCAAATTTATCCTTTCTTTTATCGGTATCTTTTATCGGAGTATGAGGCAATCTATATTTAACTACTTGCTCATAAGTTAGAGCTAGGTTAGTTAGTTTGATGTCTAAGTTATACCCAAAGCGATGGTTAAAATATTCTATTTTTCGAGCGATGGTTAAGGGGATTGATTGACCAGCGGGATCAAAGTCAGTTAGTACAAAAATTCTAATAGGTCTATTTTGTGCCTTTTCCTTAACTCTTTGGAGTAGTAAAGAGATTTGGGTAATAGAAAACTCCCCCGTACCTACAATGACATTAACCTTAAAATTTCTACTAAACTCAGTTAATACGTCATCTAAAGTATTTTTTTCTACCCATATCTCAAGGTAAAAATGGCTGTAATCTTCATATTTGCCATATTTGGATGAGTTAGTATCGCTTAATTTAGGAGTATCTGAGGATAAATAAATCTCTGGTAAATCAGCCCTTGATTCTACTAATTCCCTTAGTTCTATCTCCTCGCTATAACCATCAATTTCCGATAATTTTTCTATGAAATTATCTAATTCATCGGAGTTGTAACCTAAGTCAAAGTTACTAGATAAATAAAACCAAGGTTTTTTTATCTCTGGGATTATTGGCTCTGGGGTAATAAACTCTCCTTGCTCAATAATGTTTAAAACTGGTCTTCTACCATCGATAAAATTCTCATAATCTAAATACTCCAAATAACGAGCTATTTGAGCTACCTCTCCTAAGTGTATCCAGTCTTGTTTAGTATTTTGATAAGGCTCTCCATTGAGCTTTATTACTGGGGGATTAGCTGATACAAAGTTATAATGAATACGTCTCAAATACAATTTATCGGAGTCTGCTAAACTACTCTTTTTTATTTCATTTAACAGCCATTGAGCTTTTTTATGATCCCCCTCAGTGCCTATCCAAAAAGGATCTAAGCTCGTTACCTTTAAATTTGTTTTAGTTGCTTTATAGCCTTTTAATCGTGCCTCTGTAACTAATTCATAAATATAAGGCTGTACTTTAGGATTAGTACAGGCTTTTAGTTTCAATTCATTCGTAATCATGGTTAACATCTAAGTTTAATTTCAAAGTTTTTTTTGTTCGATCGCCTTCATGGCTGATACCAGAGGCGATCTTCTTTTCCCTAATCATTCTGGGGAGGCTCATAATACCTTAAATCCCAGTTTGTGTAATCAGGTTCGATTTCATCATCAATATCGATCCAATACCCCCCATTAAAAACCCTTCTTAAATCGCTTTTAATTTCTTTTTGGGATAAATCATCGTTATTCACATTTTGAGGCTCTAAAACCTCGTTTAACTTATTACTCATTGCTTATTACTCCGATTTGGGTAAAGACTTATTACCGAGGCGCACGGCACGGAAAAAAATCCGAGGCGGCGCACTTTTTTTTTGAAATATTACCAGCCCCTTAAAGTGATATGAAATTTTTTGTAAATTCCTATAACTTGAGGTATTGGCTGTTTTTCTTCTCTTTTATTTTTGCATTGCGAGTAAATGAGCAAATGCAAAAAGTATAAAATTATATAATTATATAAATGTGAAAATCCCCAAAAATCAAGGGTTTCAGGCTGAGTTGGTGATAGCATTCTAGCTAGTTGGTGATAGCATTCTAGCTAGTTGGTGATAGCATTCTAGCTTGTAGGCGTGAATAATTTTTTTTCATGCCTCAAACCCTTTAATATCAATATGTTTACACTCTTTAATTAATAAAACTTAATATTTGATAAACCTTTTATTTTTCAATGGTTTTGAGTGTAATATGGTTATCTAAAAATATGCGATTTTTTATGTGAATTTTTCGTTAAAAAACGTGAATAAAATGTGAAAAACTCCGAGAGCCTTATTAATAAAGTGTTATCGGAGTTTTATTGAAGATAAGTTAAATTTTAAAATTTAGAAGGGAATTTAGAAATATATCTAATAGCATCGAGAATCTCATTAAATAATTTTTTACTGAGGTTATCTCTTTTCTCAGCATTGTAGATTTTACCTTGAGTGCATTCTAAATATTTAGCGATTTGCTTAGGGCTGATATTAGCTTTTAACCTTGCTTTTTTTAAATCCTCTCCTCGGTAAACCTTTTCTGGGGTAATGGGTATTTTTTCAGCCTCTCTCACATCTTGATCAGATTCTGGTTTACCAAGTGATTCTGGGGTAAGTTTAATTTTTGCCTCAAGTAATCGATCGAAATATCCTCTCGGTTTTTTACCTTCAAAATCAGGCCTAAACTCCTCTGGATAGGTTTTATTGTCAAAATGAATCTTAAAACCTATTCTCTCTAATGCTTTTAAAGTATTATCCCATAAATTAGTTAAATTTCTCCTAGTGTATTTGTCTGATTTTGCCTCAGATATTTTAGTTTTAGCTCCGAGTAAATTTTCTATTAACCATTGTTCAACTGTGTAATATAGTCGATAATCCATAGTAGATTGAAGTAAAGCAATCCTCAGAGCTAACTCCTCATGGTAGGGATCTAAATCAAGTATTTTACTTGATAGAGTTGCATAACTGTAAAATACTTTGTTTGATCCTTTACCTACTTTACTAAGAAATTCATCTAACCATAACCCAGCTCTTACCTTAATCTCTATCTCTATCAAAGACTCATTACCGAATAAATCAGTATCAGTTATTTTGATAGGTAAAATATCCCACATTACATAAGGATCGAAATATACATTTACGGGTTTTTTTCTACCTTTCAAGGTTACATACCATTGAGCTTTTATTAATAAACTTCTAACGGCTGTAATAGTTTCATAAACTCTTTTTAATTTTTCTTCTTTAGTTAAATCCCTTCTTTTATCTAATCCTAAATCTTTAATTAAATCAGTGCCTCTTAACATTAATATCGCAGTGGTAGGATCAGGTTGTTTATAAAAATGCACTGCTAAAATTAAATGTAATAAAGCGGGATAAACTCCAAATTTTTCTAATATTTGGATTGCCTCGGAGTGAGGTAACGATGCTATCTCTTCACTATCATTAAAATCTCGGATGTAATGGGTAATATAGCTATCACTGTTATCAGCCTTGCGATGTGTGTAACAAGCATTACCTAAGTCATCTTTACCCCATTGACGATCTCTAAGAGCTTTTACCCCAGAGGTGATAACTGGTAAATTTGCCATGCGATTTAAGTCATTAACTAAAGCTCTAGGCTCTATTTTGACATCAAAAGAAGGTAATTTAAGCTCAGGGAATATGAGGCTGATACTTTTTAAAATATTAGATATATCATCGTTAGGTATTCTGTTATCTTTACCTATTAAATTTAAAGTTTTCCCAGAGATTAAATCAGCCACTGCTAAACTCAAATCATCTAACTTCATTACTGGTTTAATTAATAGTTTATTCAGCCTATTGATTAGTATTTTGACTGAGTATAGAAATTGCTTTTTAGCTAGGTTTAACAAGCCCTCGGTTACTACATTATTTTTATTTTTCGTTATCCCTTCTTTATATCTCCTAACAATCTCAAGTATCTTTTGAGGCTCTAAAACGGGATCGGATACTATTAGGATTAAGTTATAAAGACTCAAGCAAATATTCTCTATGTTATCGATCGAGTTTAGTAAATCCTCATTATCCGAGGGGATGTCATCTAGATCGCTAAAAAACGCTATTAAACTATCTGGGGTAACAGCCCTCTCATAAAGACTATCAGGGCTGTTATCGGAGATCGAGCTATCATTATTTGGGGTATTGGATAACTCAGAGATTTGAGTTTCAAGAAAGTTTAAATCTTTTTTTGTCTTTTTCTGTGTCATAATTTTAATTAGTTTGTGGCAAGGGTAATGAGTTACTAACTGCTAAATTAAGTCTCATTGCCTTGCTCTTCAAAAATAAATGTTTACAATCTACATTATAGAAATTTTTTTATTTTAGTTGTCAATAATTTATTATGTCTGATATAAACGAGTATATCAGATAAGTAATAAAAAGTAATGTAAAAAGGGTAAAAAGCGTATTACACCTATATAATCGAATGTTTTTAAAAGTTTAAATGTATTAAAAATGAATTAAATTACTAAAGTTATTAAAAAATACTTAATAAATACAATATAACCAAAAAGCGATAAAAGGCTCTATAATTGGTTTTGATGGTTAATTCTGTGTTCGCTCAAAGGATACTCAGCAAAAGATGTTAGGATTTAAAGTATAATTATTTAAACGATACATATTAACGGACGTGATAATACATCATTATAAGCTATAATTACCAGATATATCAGATATATCTGGTTTTATCATTTATTTAGGCAAGTGAGGAGAGGATAAAGGCTCAATAGTTGAGGTTTTGAACTTCTTTTCGATAGTCTTTTATGGCATCTAAGCAGTTTTTTATATAAAACCATGAATCATTATTAGTGTCACATTCGTAATGTCCTTTTGCAGATCGAATATTAGCAAAAATATAATTATATTTTTGTATAGCGATTATATACCTTGCATTTTTTTTATACTTATCAGCGATTATTAAATCATCAGGAAATTTAGGTTTTTTAGTGTGTTTTAATTCTCTGGTAAAATTAAATTCAGTCTCATTTTTACGTCTCTCGGAGATATTATCAGTTAAATCATATAGCTCGATTAAAACCTTTTCCAGAGAAGAAAATAAATCATAGTCAATAGCAGAATTAGGGCTGATAATCTTCTCTCTAATTAACTTCAATTCATCAAGACAAATCGCTAATAATTCCCAGCCGTAACGATACTCATCATCGTTTAATCGCAATAGATAATAAGGATCATTTTCGATGAGCTTACTTAATTTTTCATTTAACATTTTAATCACCTCATTAAACTAAACTAGCAAGGATGTTAACAGCCTCTTTTTGGAGAGATACTCGGTTATCATCGTAACGAGTTAAAACATCTAAGTTTTTATGTCTCGATAGCTTTTGAGCGAGTCTCACATTACCCCCAGAGGCATCGAGTAAGGCTGTAATAGATGAATGTCTAACTCTATGAGGTGAGAGGATTTTATCGGTTAAAACTGGATCAGCATACTTTCTTACTATGCAATAAATCGATTTACCAGTTAACCGATGTCCATTAGTATTAGTGGCAAGGCTAATAAAGAGAGGCTGATTCGGTAATGGGTTATATCGCACTCCTAACCATTGCGTCAGAGCCTCGCACGTTTTGGGGGATAAATAAATAACCTCTTTGCTGAATTTACCTTTACCCTTAATTTTCAGAGTGCCTTCTTTGCTATCAAAATCCTCAATGTTAAGATTACTAACCTCAGATCGTCTCAAAGCATTATCCCAGAGTAATCTCAAGATAGCGTAATCTCTTTTACCTGATATGGTATCAGTTAAAATACCTGATATGATGTCAGAAAAAATATCTTTACTTACCCCAGAGGTATCACGATAAACCTCAGTGCCTAAACTCAGTAAATCCTCAACTAACCAATTACAAAAGCCTCTTTTAAAAGCAAATTTAACGAGGGATCGGATTGCTGATAATCGGATATTAATGGTATTAGGTACATAATCAGCCTCAATTAATTCGTTTTGATATTGACTCAAATAACAAATAGCGGTTACTTTATCCATAGCTAAAAACTCCCCCAAAACCCTTTTAATATCCACATCTAACATTAAAATTCTTTTACCTTTACCGATTAATCCATTGATTAGGTAATGAGCAAAATATTTAAGATTCTGGACATAAGTGTAACGAGTAGATGCTTTATGCTTAGAGGCAATCAGAGCCTCAATAATATCGTTAACAGGCTGATTTAAAGGTAATATCCCCCCTTGAGAGGCAATAGTTAAATTTGTCATAATAGTAATTAATTAATGTATTAATGAGCTACCCATTGAGGTAGTTTTTTTATTAATCTGATAATATCAGATATACCAGATATTATAACGAGAGAATAGGGATAAAGTCAAGTCAAGTATGAAAATGCCTAATAGCGTACCTGAGTATATTTTTATAATGAGGCTATGTTTCAGCCTCTTTGAAAGTTTAACCGAGTAGATTCGGATAAAGAGTTTTCATTAATCCGATTATTAACGATACTATTACACCTATTACTACTGTGAGAGCGATTCTATCAAGATTATCTAATCTTTTACTAAGTGCCTCTTTTGTCTCGGTTATTCTTTGGTTTGTGCTATTTTGCCCTTCTTTGAGGGTAGCTATATCAACTTTGATAGTAGTTAACTCCTCAAATACCTTTTCAAATTTCGAGTTAATTAAATCCTTTAACTCTTTTAAATCGTTATCTGTTACTGTACTCATGGTAAAATCCTTATTAACTAATGAAGTATTGATTAGGAGTAATTGGCTGTTACTCCTAACCTCATTTTACTTTACCCCAGTAACCGCGCGCTAATTTCTGAGGTAAAGATTAGGGATTAGTTAAACGAGGGGAGGCAAAATCCACTAATAAACCATTGCCAATAACCCTTAATGTCAGCCCTTGCCTCGTTAACCTTGCCTAATATTGCCTTGCTTAATTGGCTGATTCGATTGACTTTAAACCAGATTTTAACGATCGAACTCACGAAAATAACGATTAATTTTACCAGTGCCTCGGTTAACTTTTTATCGGTATCCTCAAGGTTAGACAGTGTAGATTCAGTAATAGACACCTCGCTATAATTACCCTCTTTACTCTCGGTTAAATCCTCAAAAGCCTCGTTATCATTAGATTTTACTGTACAGTCATCGAGAGATAATTCTTTATTTTCTGGGGTAATTGTCTCAATAGTCTCGTTAACTAGATTAAATTTATTCTCTGGGGAGGGTTCGCGCGAGCAATCCTCAATTAATTCGAGAGGGGGATTAACTACAATCTCATTAACCAAATCCTCAGAGGCAATCTCAAGGGCTGACACTTCTTTAATTAAATCCTCGGTATCATTAGCAATAGTTACATCCTCGTTATCTTCATACTCGGAGTTAATAGCCTCTTTAACAATGGCATTCATAATCCGATTATATTCAGTCTCTAAAATATCCTTTTTAGCATTGAGTGCGATCGTAGTTAATCCTTGAGATTTGAATGTTTTTAGTTGGTTTCGTAGTTGTTTGTAAGTCATGGTGTTATCCTCTTTTGTAGTGATTGAAACGAACTAAGGTTAGCTATTCGGTATTGGTTAACCTTATATCTGATAATATAACAGATATAATATCAGATTGTCAAGGATATAATAAAAAAGCCTCTGACTTGAGAGGCTGTAACCATTTACTATTAAATGTTTTGAGGATTTAAAATTTATTTTTGAGGGTAAAATAATTTATCAGCCTCGTTAAGTTGCCATGCTTTACCCTCTGGATCATTTTCTTTACTCCAATTAATAAACTCCTCTTTGCTTAACTTTTTAACCTTAGTGCTAATACTGGTTTTAGATGCGCCCTCCCCTTTATTTTTATTTGTCTTGAATCTTTGAGCTAATTTACTCATTGATAACCCTTGCTCTTTACTCTCGGTATTCTCTGGGGGAGATTCGATCGAGCTATCCTCATTTACTACCTCAGTATCATCATTAATAACCTCAAGGGCTGATACTTCTTTATCCTCATTTACTACCTCTGGGATAACTTCGATGGCATTAAGATTTTTAACATATTCACTTTCATTATTATTTTTGCCACTGGATACCCTCTCAATAACTTCATTCTCAATTAATATTTCTGGGGTAATTGCCTCGGTATCCTTTGAGGTATTTTCTGGGGGAGGTTCGATCTTACTCTCGTTAATATCCTCTTTAATCTTGTTATCTTTATTTTTTGGGGTAATATTATCAGCCCTTGAGGTTAATAATTTTGCCTCAATTAGTGCCTCTAACTTTTTTTCAAGTCTGCTAAAAATTCTCTCCTCAAGATTATCATTAACGATTTGAGTATTAGTAATTTTACCCTCGGATAACTGCGATATTAAATCATCTTTGAGGCTCATTAACACTAACTCTAAACCTTTTAAAATTACTGGGGTAACAATCGGTTTAGGGTTATCGGTATTTTTCGATTTAGGAGTAAAGGGCTGATTCGTTAATACTGCTATCTTTTCAATCTCCTCATAAACCTCGTTAGGTATTCTAATATCTACTCTGGTAACGTTTTTATCTTCATACCTTTTCTTTTTATCTTCTTTAATTTCACTCATAATAGTTTAGTTACCTGATATATAGTTTATAACAGATATTATAACTATTATC
>NZ_JBLZFY010000089.1:0-16651 GCF_050753365.1 Geminocystis sp. CENA526 | reverse complement strand
GATGCCTCTATTTTGATTGGTAGCAATACCTGTCAGGGTAAGCAACCTCTATGAACCAAGAATCCCACGTACTTCAGTCGTGGGAGTGTCAATCAATAGCCAACTGGTAAAAATTCTTGAATTAGCACACAAAAAAGGTGAGATTACAGCATCAATGGTAAGAGATTATATCAGAGCTTAAAATCGTTCCCATAATTAGGATTTTCGTATCAAATTTGCATCAATTATTCTAATTATTAAAAGAGAAAGAACTGAAGCACAATAAAAATAAGCGATACAATGTATCGGAGCGGCGGGATTTGAACCCACGACCCCCACTACCCCAAAGTGGTGCGCTACCAAGCTGCGCTACGCCCCGTTAATTCACAGTTATCAATTATAACTTAAATATTGATCATTGTCAAGCTAGAAAATGTCTAAGGATTGAGAGGCTTGAATTAACTCTTGAATTACGCTTTCATCCCAAGTACCTTCACACCCTCTCCCCTGTAATAAAATAATTCTCAGGGAATATCGATCGAAATATCCTTGCGCCTCCAACCAGATTAAATCGCTTTCTACCTCACAGACGATGGTTTCTTCTTCCATGAGGTGTTCATTTATATCGGTTATTGCCTGATGAATTTGCAAGAGAAGACGGCAAAAATCTTGCATTTCTTTGGTAGTAAGTTCGATCGCCCAGTGATCAGAGCCAATTAAACCCTGATACATTGGTGCAGATTCTTTCCAACCAATACGCCATCCCTTACCTTTTTTAATCAAACAATTATTCCTCAATAATATTAAACGGCAACGGCTTCTTCGGCAGTTTCTTCTTCTGTAGAAGTTTCTTGCTCGGAATCAACAGTTTCTTCAGTAGGAGTAACAATTTGAGGTTGTTCAATGGGAGCAATAACAGGAGTTGACTGTAATTCAGGAACATCTTTTTCTTCAAACTCAAAACCTTTATCAAGTTTGATGGTAAGATAGCGGATTACTTCTTCACTTAAACGCATATCTCTTTCAATGAGAGCTACTTGAGAACCATCCCCAGTATAATGAGTCAAAACATAAATCCCGTCTTGGAATTTTTGAATTTGATAGGCTAAACGGCGTTTTCCCCAAAGTTCCATAGATACTTTTTCCGCTCCATGTTGTTTAAGGAAGTCACGATATTTGTGTAACTGTTTGTTTACTTGGTCATGAGTTAAATCAGGACGCAAAATAAACATCATTTCGTAAGTGTTGCTCATCTGTATTTTTCTCCTTTTGGACTAAAAAGGCTTCTCCACTAACCTGAGAAGCAAGGTTTTTCTATTTTGGCACGATCGAAAAGTAAAAGTCGTTGATACTTTTTAACAATAGTGCTTATATATTTATAGCAGAAAAAGAAATTATTGCAAAATTATTTAAAATTCTTAAATGGAAATTGGTTATTATGGCACAACGTTATGTGAGGGTAAAAACTACCACTGGACAGATATATTATGGTAGATTACAACTCAATCGCACTGTCGAAATTTTAGATGCCCCTCCTTGGTTGAATGGAAAGGTGACAGAGCAAATATTAGAACAATCGGAGTATCAATTATTAGCACCATGCGCCCCCTCGAAAATTGTGGCAGTGGGAAAAAATTATGTCGCCCATGCTGTGGAAATGGGCGGAGAAGTGCCAAAAGAACCGTTAATTTTTCTCAAACCTCCTTCGGCGATTATTGCCCATGAACAAAAAATTATTTATCCTAAACAGTCTCAACGGGTGGACTTTGAAGGAGAATTAGCTTTAGTTATTGGAGAACGCACTAAAAACTGTACTATTGAAGATGCTAAAAATAAAATTTGGGGTTATACGATCGCCAATGATGTAACAGCGAGAGATTTGCAGAAAAAAGACGGACAGTGGACTAGGGCGAAGGGATTTGATACTTTTTGCCCTTTAGGTCCTTGGATTGTGCGAGAATTAACATCAGGAGCTAGATTACAGACATTCGTTAATGACGATGAAGAAAATCCGTTGCAATCAGCCTTGCTTTCCAGTATGGTATTTTCTCCCGAAGAATTGGTGAGTTATATCTCTCGGATAATGACTTTATCCGCCGGGGATGTTATTTTAACAGGTACTCCCGAAGGTATTGCCCCATTGAAGGTGGGAGATACTGTCACCATAGAAATTGAAAGTATAGGGAAATTAACCAATCAAATTGATGCCACTCCCTAGTTAGTCATTGGTGTCGGTTTTTTACAGTGTAAGTGAGGTTTGCTGAATAAATCAATCAGCAACCCCTGAGTATAAAATCATTCGTCTCGTTATCCAAAACTGTCTCAACATTATTGTAAATATCTTGAGCTTCCTTCCAAGAATTACCGATGCTGGTTAATCCCACTTTCCCAAATTCGGATAAAGCTCCCATTAAATGAAATACCGTTCCCGTTTTGGTGCTACTATCAAAATGGAGACGATGTTTGGCGATAATATCCATTAAATCGTAGGGTAATAAGCCATGATATTGGGGTTTTTGCAAATTATCAGAAGCTATATAATATTTTACCTTTTCTTCGGGGCTATAAAATAAACCATCTTGACAATTATACTGTCCATTAGTTAAAAATTTGAGCGTCATAAAAGGGTGGGTTGTGCCTCCTTTTCTTAAGTTTATTTCAATGGCATATAATAACCATTTATTATTTTCTTTAACTGCTAAAAAATCAGCAGAATATCTTTCCATCGCTCCTTTTTCTGCTAATGCTAAACCTATTTTTAAGCCTAATTCTTGCAGTTGTAAACGATAATCTTCTTGAGCAGGAAAGCTACATCCTAGATAAATTTGCCCATCTTCTCCTCCTAAAATTTGATCATGGGTAGAGATTATTTCGACTTCGCCGTTAGGTGTTATATAACCTTGCATACTAGGAGAAAATTTGATTTCTCCTTCGATAAACTCCTCTACAATAACACCTAATTCGGGAATACGAGAACAAAAGTTAAGCCATGTTTCTCCTAAACCTTGTACTTTAGCTTCGTGAATAATTTGATTAACTAAATTTAGTTTTTTTTCTATACTTAAATCTGATATGAATAATCCCGAAATTCCACTGACATCTAAAACGGCATTTCCTTCTCCTGAAAAACCTTCATTCAGTTTTATTACTACTTTTTTTAAATAGGGTTTTTTGGTTAATAATAAGCTAATTTCTCTACTTAAATTCTCTATACTATAGACTAATGGACTACCTTCGGGATGAAGAATATTGCACTGTGCAAAAATTTCTCTACTGCCTCCTTTTGATCCCCAATACAATAATTCGGGGCTGGAAGCTAAGAGGGGAATATCTAATTTTACTGATAATTCTTGTTCTAAAACCGTAGAATTAAAACATACCATATAACTTTTATTTGGTCTTAAAAAGTCTTTAATTTTCTTGATTAAACGTGGTCTTTCTAATATTTTTTGTGTTAATGCTTTTTGGGAAGAATCATAGGTGGTTAATAATAATAGTCGCTCTCTAGCATGGGAAAAAGGAATGCCGGGTAAGAGTTGTAAATAGTAGTCAATAATAATAGGTGAAAGAGGTTGAGCCGTTACATAAATTAGACGAGTATGGGGATTTCTTAAACGAATTAATGAAAATAATAGTCTTTCTTCGTAATGTAAAAAACCAATAACTTTTTTGCCTACTTCTTGATCAATACTAAAGGAAGGAATTACTAAAATATCTTGATCATCTTCTTCCAGAATATCGCCTTTTTGCCAATTATTTCTTAACTGATTTTGTAACGATCGAAAATGCTCTTTATCTTCAAAACTAATAGCCATATTTTTATCTCCATACTTTCTTCTAATATAAAATTCGATCGAATCCCACATCTAAATTATTTACAATTTGTATCATTTACAATTTGAACATTATCATCATCAGAGAGAAAAAAAGAAGTAACAGAAAGATTTGACTTTTCACATCTTAAAGGCTCAATAATTTTTGTATAAGGATTCCAAATAGCAATAATATTTCTTTTATTTTTTTTCCTGATTAATTGACATTCTATATGTACAGTTTCGAGCCAAATAATTAAACTACTATGTAAAGAAGCCGTGATATTTAAACTATATTTTTGTTCAATATCTGTCAACTTACGTTTTAATTCCATTTTAGTCGCATTGATTCTATCTAATTCTTTTTTTTCGGCATCCCCTTCTAAATTTTTCTTCTTAATTTTTGTTATAATTTCTGAGATAATAGTTTGATAATAGTCTTCAATTCTTTCAGAATCTCGCTTTAATTTTCGACTTAAACTATTACGCCATGGTTTAATTTGTTCTTCTATATATTCTGAGGCAACTTGTTGACTAATATTCAATAAATTTTCATAATTAAGACTTAGCTTTTCTTCATCTGAGGGCATGGCAATTCTATCAGATTTCCACGATAAAGCATCTCCAATATTAATTCCAGAAACTCCAGTAATTCCATTCACAAAAAAAGAGACTATTCCTTTTCGTGTTTCATCACTTTCAGCCGTATAAGCTACATTAAACAAAATATAGGGAGTAACTTCTGGATAAGCCTTAACAAACTTAATTAAACCGTTTTGAGGAAAAAAAGTTTCTGCTATCATTTTTTCAAAACCAGACTGTTTCAGATGTCCATGATATTTAATTCCTAAACCTGCCACATAACCTGTATCTTGTAATAGACTTTCTAAGTTATCAAAAATTTCTGAATTATAACTAACAAAATAACTATTTTTCACATCCGCTAGGGTAGTAAAAGAAACCTCCTCCGCTACTCCTAAAACCGTTGCTATTTTTTTTGGTAAAAGGACTTCTAATATTTGTTTATCACTATATTCAGCAATACCATCATTTAAAGTAACAACTTGATTAATTGTATCTAATAAAATATTTGTTTCTACCATATAAACTACCTTTTTTATATAAGATTTTTAATTAACTTTCCCAATCTTCATATTTTAAATTTTCAACTCTACTAAATTCACAAACATTATGAGTAACTAAAATTAAATTATTAGCTATAGCAATAGAAGCTATATCACAGAGAAAAACATTATCAGGAGAAAGACAGTTTAAAGGAGTAATAATATTATTATTACTAGAATTTAAGTATTTAATACAAGTATTAGTATCTAACAAAAAATTCAGGATAAAGGCTCTCTTTCTTGATATTCAGGTTGAGAATCTCTGACTAAAGGTTCACCTTCCTAACAGCCAGAAGTTCGAGCAAAAAAATCAGTTGACCATTGCGTTTTATTATTAGTAATAATGGGTTGATTTTTTGTAACATTTTCTAAAATAACTGTTATTTCTTCTTCTAAAGTGCGTTGATTTTGTATAGCTAAACTCTGTAACTTAGCTATTAAACTAGGTTTAATTTTATCTAAAATAATCGCTTTCATTTTTAGCTCCTATAAATTATTTACACACATAGTTATAATTAATTTCATTTTTGTTTTTAATTATAACTTATCTCTCCAAAAAAGTATAGTTAAAGTATCTAATATTTGTGATAAAATTAAGTTTCAAAATCTTCCCCAAATAATTGCTCATCATATTCTCTAATTTCAGCATATTCTTGTTTAGCGGCTAATAATTTACTACCTAAATCTTCAAAAACATTTTCTAATTCTGATTCATTTTGATGAGATAACCATAAATCCATTACCGTATCAGTAAAATCAAAATCATCTCCCATATTCCCTAAAATAGCATCAATTTCTCCTACTACTAATTCAAACATATTAATTTTATCATGGAGAATTTTTAAAATATATTCTTCAATACTGCCAAGGATACAAAAATTAAAAATAAAGACATCTTGAGTTTGCCCAATACGATGTAATCGCCCGATTCTTTGCTCAATTTTCATGGGATTCCAAGGCAAATCATAATTAATTATCACATTAGCAAACTGCAAATTCCTCCCCTCTCCTCCTGTTTCCGAAGCCAACATTACTGGCACTTCTTCTCTAAAAGCATCAATGGCAGCATCTTTTGCTTTTAATGTCATATTACCCTGAAAAGAAGTATGGGCAATTCCTGCTTTTTCTAAACTATTAGAAAGATAAGTTTGAGTGGCACGGTGATTAATAAATACTAAAGTTTTTTGGGTTGCTTTTTTTAATATATCAATTAATTGTTTTGCCTTCTGACATTGTTTAATTTGTGATGCTCTTTTCAGAATAAATTTTAACTCATCATGGTCAAATCTTTCATCTAATTTTTTTAAAGAATCTATCAAGGCTTTTGGGCTACTTCCTGCACGCATTAATAAGTTATGGAGAGTTAATTTATCCATACCTTTTTCTTTGACTAATTGATGTTGACGGATATAATTACTAATGGCTAAATATAAGTCTTTTTCTTCTGCTGTTGGTTGTACAGTAATGGTATTAGCAAATCTACTGGGTAATTTTACATCGACTACCGCACGAGTGTTTCTAATCATTACTTCTCGCATTAATGTTCTTAATTGTTCGGGATTTTTTGGAACTCTTCCATCTCTCGAAACATATTGCTTTTTAAATTCTGTTTCTGTTTTTAATAATCCGGGTTTTAATAAGGTTAAAAGATTGAAAAGTTCTCCTAAATGATTTTGTACTGGAGTAGCAGTTAACATCAAAATAAAACGTTTTTTTAGACTGTTTACTAATTGCCAATTTAAACTTTTTTTATTCTTTAAATGATGGGCTTCGTCAACTATTACTAAATCCCATTCTCTGGATGTTACATATTCAAAATGACTTTTATGTTTTGCAGTGTTAATGGAAGCAATGATACGATCGTTTAAAATCCAAAATTCTTCTGGAGTAGTATTTCTTTCATCGGTGGTAATGGTCGAAATGTTGAATTTTTCTTGTAATTCTGATTGCCATTGAGAAACCAAAGTGGCAGGAGTTAAAACTAATAAGGATTTAATCATACCTCTGGTGAAATATTCAGAGCAAATTAAACCTGCTTCAATGGTTTTTCCTAAACCCACCTCGTCGGCTAACATTGCCCTACCGCCAAATTGTTTAATTACTTTCTTGGCTGTTTCAATTTGATACCAATGTTTATCAATATGAGTTAAAGTGGGTAAACAAACTAATTGATCATAATCCGCAGAAATATTAAGTTGATAAAGAGCTAATCTTGCTTCATAATTTTCTATAGGACTAATGGTAAATGAACGAAATGCAGATGATGCTGGAGAATCTTTAAATTGAAATGAATATAATTGAGTCATAGAGTTCGATCGAAACGTCAACAATAATTTCGATATTTATACAATAATAACATTTAATGGAAAAGCCATAAATACTTAGAGTCTGCTGAAAAAGTCTTTTGATTAAGGTAGGGAAAAGTTTTGAGGATTTTAATTCTTAGAATAAGAGTCTATAATTTGTATAATAATACTATGTTTTTTGACGAAAAATTCCTAAAACTGATCACTTTTTTATTAATTTAATGTCCTTAAAGCCTTGTTTTTTTCTAGTCTTCAGATTTATTAAGCAAACTATACTTAAATATAATAATCTAAAAAATTGAACTTATTTAAAATAATTAAATGTGGTAAATAATTAGATTAAATCAATGCCAGAGAGGCAAATATTTCAAGTTTAAGGTTGAATTAATAGGTTCTCTCTTGCCGCTTTTAAATATTGTTTAATTAACTGTAATTCTCTCCATAAAGGATAAAATAACATTCCTAAAAGAGTCAAAGTACTCAACAATAAAGCTATAAATATATAGATATTAGAAAAACCTAATAAAAATTGTATTCCTACTAAAATCCCCGTTATTATAGAGAGGATAATACAAGTGCTAGAAAATAATTTATTAAATCCAATAGCTTTAAATTCTTGTACAACTAAATCACAAAAAATAGCTAACATTCCCGCCGTAATTAAAACCACAAACTGTGCGATCGCAATCTTAAGCAAATCTGGAGAACCAAATCTCCTTAAACCTAATAAAGTAAGAGCTAAACCCATGCCCCATAAAAATAAACTACCAACAATTCCGCCTGAAACACGAGCATTTGACCAACTATCATTATTCATGTAAGGATTACTTAAAGCCAAAGAAGCAATAATTCCTGCACAACACCAAGCAGCAATACTGCCGACTAATCCTCCTATATTACCTGCTAAACTGCCACTAATTCCCCCAAATAAAGCAATAATTGCCGATGCAACGAAGACGATCGAAATATGTAAATAAGGAGGTTTTTTTACGTTTAAAGATAGAGGAGGAGTAATAATTTTTACAGGTATTTTTATTTTGGAAGAACGACTATTATTTTTAAGCATTAAATATCTTTCATAGACTTGATCAGCCATTAATTTATCAGTAAAAATAGTCAAGGTGCAAAATACTTGATTATTGACAAATTGATTAGGTAAAATTTTAATCCAACCGTGAATTTGCCCTCTGTAATAACCATCACCAGAGTTTTGAGCCAAAGCCCAACTCCCTCTTAATAAAGTATTTTCTACGGGGTTATTAACTTCAATAATTGCCGTTTGTTTTTCCCCTAATTGATTAACTTTAAATTCTAAACTTTTCACACTAAGTTTTACTTCAGGATAACGAACAACATAAATAGGCAATAATGCTTCTAAGGCTTCATTAGCATTGCGAAAACGCTTTCTTTGATCTGGTTCTATCATCTTTTCTAACCATCTTACAAAATCTGGTCTTAATCCTCTGGTTAGATGTCTAAAATTGATTTTATACTTATTTTTTTTGTCTAATAAATTATATAAATCTTCTGATTTTGTTTTGGTAATTAAACAAATTAAACTAGCACCTAATCCGTACATATCAGAGGCTTTTGTAGGGCGAATAAATTGCTCTGGAGCGATAAAACCTTCTGTGCCAGTAAAGACATGATCCATTGATAAATCGGCTATACTTTGGGTACTTACTTCTGAAAAGCCAAAATCTGTTAAATAAACATTTAATTTTTTATCGATAAAAATATTTTCTGGTTTAATATTTTGATGAATCATAGGAGGACTTGATTCTTGAAATTCTTTTAAAATCGAGAGTACTTTTATCGCAATAGTTTTTACTTCTTCCAGTCTAATTTTTGTTAATTTAGATAAGGGTACAACATCTTTTTTATAGTCTCTTAAAATAAATAAACTATCGGAAGTAGAAAAAACTCCTAAATAACGAATAATGGCGGGATGATTTTTTGCTTGAAAATAGAGAATTTTTTTCTTATAGTTTTCTACACCGCTTAAAATATAATTTTCTTTGGGACTGATTATTTCTTTAATAACTAATTCATCTCCACTATCTTTATATTTGGCATACCAAGTAATTTTTGTTCCACATTTACTACGGGATATTTCTTTAGTTTCCAGAGAATCAAACAAGTTATTCATTATCTTAAGAAATACATTTCCAGTTTAATTTGTTAAACTATATCATAACAAGGTTTTATGAAACAAAAACTAAAATTTTAACATTGTTATTCATTTTAATTAGGTCATTATTCCGTAAAAATACTGATTCTTAAGTATTTCTATTATCAGTATAAATTTGGATAATTTAAAATCTTGAAAAATATCAAAATTATTGAAATTAATGATAATTTATTTAGGCTTAATTGTAATTAATTTTTTGAATCTATTTAAAAAACTTAATTATTATCGTATTACATTAATCGGATATTTATTATGTGTGTTTCTTTTATGGAAAAGTTAAGTATAAATGCGTAAATCTTAGATATAAAAAAAATTGAAATGGGTATTATAGAAAAAAGTATAGATTATCTGCCATGAATCAAAAACGATCGAAACTCAATCAATTAACAGCATTATATAACATTCCTTCTATAGATTTAGAGACTGAAGGAATATCCCAAGAAGAAATACAAACTTTAGTTGATACCTTCATTTCTGTACAAATGTGCAACCTTCATAAGATATTACCATTAAAATTACTACCTCAGAATCCACCTTGTTTAATAATTGGTATGGTTAATCCTCATAATTTACAAGCAGAAAATGATATTTTAAGGATAGCTCGATCGAAAAGAATACAGTGGCAAAAAGTAATAATTTTAGAAGAAGATTTTAATAAATTTTGTCCTAAAAAACAATCCTCAAAAATAAATGATTCTACCGCTACAAATGCTCATCCTCAACCAAGAATAGCATTGACACCTGATGATAATTTTAATCCATTTGAAGCCTCATTAATTCAATCTGGTTATATTAGCAAAGAACAATTAAAAACAGCATTAATTGAAGTAAGAAAAACAAAAAAATCTTTACTGAAAGTCTTAGAAGAAATAACTCAAAGAAGTTTATCCCCAGAGTGGGTAAAAAGATATAAACAACATCGTCTTTCTGAGTTAAAAATTGCCTATGGTGTTGATACTTTTGATCTTGATACAGAAGAATTTAATATATCAAAAATCACAGAATTAATTGACTCTCTTTTGCCGATACAACTGTGTCGCCGTCATCAATTAATCCCTTTACAACTTCTTGATAGTGAACCAACTTTATTAGTTATTGTAATGGTAAATCCCGATGATTTACAGGCTTTAGATGATGCAAATAAAATATTACGATCGAAAAGTTTAAAATTGCAAACAATGGGGATTACTGAAGAAGATTTTGATAAATTACTTACCAAGTATTATGAGGAAGAAAAACGACAACAACAAATTAAACAAGCGAAAAGGCAAGAAAAAGAATTATATAAATTAGATGATATTAGTAACTTTATCGATTATGTTAATGAAGAAGAATATAGCCAAGAAGATTTAGCCTATATCAACACAGATAATCAACCCCCTATTATTAAATTAGTTAATAATATTTTTGTTAAAGCTATCACAGAAAAAGTAGAAGAAATATATATTCAGAGTCAACAAAATTCTTTATCGATTCAGTTTAGAAAAAATGGACAAAAAAAAGAGTATTTTAAATTACCTAAAGATATTATTGTAGCTGTAGTTAATCGTATTAAACTAATAGCTAATTTGAATCCGACAATTAAATTAAGCAATCAAAAAATAAAAATTATTCAAATTTATAAACAAAAAAAATATGAGTTTATTCTTAATATTATTAAAGGTGATTATGGAGAAAATGTTTATCTTCAGAACTTAAAAAATCCTGATATATCATTTAATTTAGAAGATTTAATTATTAATAAATCCGTAGTAAATAATCTCAGAAATTTAATTAAGTTGCCCCATGGATTAATCATCATCACTGGCGGTAATAAGGTCAGAAAAACGGTAGTTAGTTATGGTTTATTAAACGAATTAGCAAAGGATTCTTATAATATTTATTCGATCGAAGATATAACTTCTTATAACTTATCAGGAATAACTCAAATTTCTATTTTAGAGCAAAAAAATCAAAGTCATTACTCAATTTTTAAGGAAATATTAGCACAAAATCCCGATATAATTTATGTCAATAAATTAACGGATGGAAATACAGCTAAACAAGTTTTTTCGGCGGTATCTCAAGGAAAATTAGTTCTAGCTGAAATGGATTTTTACCAAGTAGAACATATCTTATTTAAGTTTCTGGAATGGGGTATTAAACCTTCAGAAATAGCTCTAAATTTAAAAGCAATTATTAATCAAAGATTAATCAGACAAGTTTGTTCTCAGTGTCGCACTTCTTATACTCCTTCTGAGCAAACTTTATCATTATTTAAAGAATTTAATTGGACAAATAACCCACCAATTTTTTATAATGCAAAGCTAGAAAATTATAATTGCACTCAATGTCGTGGTTCTGGTTATCAAGACATGATTATTATTAATGAAATTCTGAAAATTAGTTCCGATATGCAACGATTAATGTTGAGAGATGAAACTATACTAGATATTCGCCAAAAAGCAATCGAAAAAGGCATGAATAGTTTATTATTTAATGCTTTAAATTTAGTTGATTTGGGATTAACGACTTTGGAAGAAGTGCAAAAAGTTTTAGGAGATTCGATCGAACTTAATGAGTATAACCTAAAAGAAAAAATAGATAATAATGATAATTTAGTTAATAATATCGAAGAATTAAGAGAAGATGAAAATTTAGATGACTTGACAGATTTATGGACTTAATTATCTGATTTGTAAAGAAAATATAATGTTTTGAATAAGATTACATTTTTCTGATTTATACTAAAAAAAGTAAAAATATAACAATAATAAAAAATGGCAAAGAAAGTTAAAAAAACCAAAAGTTGGGGATTTAGTTCCAGTGAAGCATCATTTGATCGATATATCACCCAATTTATGAATTACATGGAAAAGGAAGAATTTTCCAATGCCGAAGGGGTTTTAGAGAAAATGGAACGCAATTTTCCTTTCCGAAAAGAAGTCCTTATGTGTGGTTTAAAATTAGCCAATGAATTAGATGATATGGCTGGATTCTATGAAAAAGCTGAAGAATTTATAGCAAAATATCCAGATGATCCTCAAGGTTACATGGCTTTAGTAGATTTGTACCATGAGGAAGACTATCATCTCCTTTATTGTGATATGATGGAAAAGTTTTGTGATCGTTTTGGAGGTGATTCGTCAGTATTAGAAATAGAAAAATCTATATCCAACATCAAATTTTTATTTTCTGAAGTATTAGAAGACATGGAATTAGAAGGTGACAACGCTATAAATATAGCTTTGTTAATGGAAAAAAGTCAATTTCTGTTAGATATAGGAAAAGCACAAGAGTCTTGTAAAATACTGGAAAATTTAATTATAGAACAACCTAATTTTTTACCTGCTTTTAATCAATTAAGTCAAACTTTTTTTATTCTCAATAATGTTAATAAAGCCATAGAAATTGCTCAAAAAGGTTTAGAAAAAGATGCCAATAATTATATTGCTTTAGGTAATTTAGTTCATTTTCATACAATTTTAGGAGAAACAAATTTAGCGGAAAAATACTTAACCCAATTGAAGAAACTAGATAATGATCACTATAATATTTATTTAGAAAAAGCCGAAGCGATGGCATGGTATGGGGATGATGAAGCTTTAGTAGAATTAGGTAAAGAAGCGGAATTGTTGGAAACCTCAGAAGATTTAACCCCAGAATTATCAGAAATATCAGAGGATTTAACCGCAGAATTTTGGCATTATATAGCAGTGGGTTATGCTAATTTAGGAGATGAAAAAAAAGCCCGTCAGTTATGGAAAAAATCTTTAAAATTAGATTCTGATTTTGAATGTGCTGAAGATAATTTAAAGAATTTAACATTACCTGCTGGAGAGAAAATTAATAGTTGGGCTTTTGAATTTCATGATTGGATTCCCCTAAGTCTAATGGAAAATGTCTATAATATCAAAAATCAAGTCAATACATCAGATGAGATTATTAAATTATTTGAGAAATATCCTTATCTAATATCTTTGATTCCCATTCTTGTAAAACGAGGAAATTCTACACTGAAAAAATTTGCTTTGCTTCTTTGTTTAATAAGTGAAAAAGCAGAATTAATGCCTATACTCCAAGAATTTGCTTTTAGCCAAAACGGCACTGATGAAGAACGTATGGATGTGATGGAATCTCTAGTCGATCGAAAATTTATACCTTCGGGAAAAGTAACAATATGGTTTAAAGGGAAACAAAAAGAAGTATTATTTCTAGCTGTAGAAATTCATGATCGCCGATCGATCGAACATTCTCCAAAAGTCTCAAAATTATTACAAAAAGCCATTGACGTAATTAGAGAAGAAGAAAATGGCAAAAAAGCAGAATTATTGTTACTTGATGCCTTAAAATTAGAGCCTTCCGCACCAGATTTACAATTTTACTTAGCTGGAGCTTGCATACTACAAGATAGAAAAGAAGAAGCGATCGAACTACTCCAAAAAATTCATCAAGAATATCCCAGCTATCCCTATACAAGACTAAGTCTTGCTCAATCTCATATAGATAACAATGAATTAGAAGAAGCGGAGGAATTGTTAAAACCATTATTAGAAAAAAAAGAGTTTCACTACCAAGAATTTGCTACATTTTGTGAATTATATATACACTTAGCTATTAAGAAAAAAGATTTTAAAGAAGCTAATTGTTGGCTAGAAATGTGGGGAAGAATGGGGTATGAAGATTCAAGAAGATTCAACTATTGGCGTGATGAATTAAAATCGGTCAAGATTAAATTATAACTGAAATCTCCCGTGAGGTAATAGTAATAACGTAGTTTGCTGATTTTGATCTGATTAACAAACTTCATCAATTATTTTTTGCAAAGTAGGAGTTTTGACAGTAAAGGAAACATAAAATATCTTGTTATTGGGCAAAATTTGGGTAACTTTTCCATAAATATCTTCATTAATTTTGATACTGGCATTTTCCTTTAATAAGTTAATTTTAATATTGGTGGAAATAGTAAGAAAATTATTTTGAGTGGTGGAAATAACTTCAATTTTTGCTCCCTGTTTCGACAATTCAATGATTTTTCCTTTAAAGATATTCTCCTCTAATTGTTTCTCTTTAACTATAAAATATTCTATCTCGATCGAACTTTCTAAAGGTACAAATAAATCCTGTTCGATGGGTAAATATAAATTATATTGTCCCGTAATGCCTTCGATGTTATAAATGGTGATTGGTTCTTTAATTCCCTTTGGTTGAACTTGTTTTTCTTCCCTTACTAACACATTTTCATTTACCTCTTGAAAAGTAGATTCAGAAATCAAAATTTCATTACCAAGGGTATAAGATTCAATGCGAAAAGTAAGATTTACTTCCCTGCCTACAATACCGTATTTAGTCCGTTTTTGTGAACCAATATTACCTAAAACCACCAACCCCGTATTAATACCAATACCCATTCCTAACTCTGGAAAACCTAATTTTTTCAACTTATTATTAATGGGAGTCATGGCTAACTGCATTTCTAAAGCACAGGCGATCGCACGAATACTATCATCTTCTCTTTCTGTAGGCGCACCAAATAAAACTAAAAGACCATCTCCCATAATTTCATTAATTGTACCATGATACTTACTAATAATATCCGCCATATTTTCTAAATAAATATTGAGAATACTAATAACTTCTTCCGCCGATAAAATCTCAGAAATAGCCGTAAAACCCCTTAAATCTGAAGTTAAAATCGTAATTTTTCTTCTCTCTCCTCCTAAACTTAAAGATTGAGGACTTTCTAATAAATTAGTAACAATTTCATCACTTAAATATCTCCCAAAAATTTGACGAATTAAGCTATTTCTCATTTCTAAATCTTCATTAGCTTCCGCTAAATCTGCGGTACGTTCTCTTACTTGACTTTCCAATACTCTTGTGGTTTGACGCACCCTATTGAACACTAATCCCACCGCCGAAATACCTAAAATAGAAAATGAGCCTAACATAATGGAAGCAGTTTGTAAGGATTGTTTCGTTTTTTCGGCAATTTTATCTAACGGATTGCTAATAATTAAAACTCCTCGCACATCACCAATATTCCAATCTTTTTTTGGACTCTGGGGATGCTGATTATGGCAAACAACACAACTAGAACTCATATCTACTGATTGAGCATATTTCCAAAAAGGGCGATTATTTTTATCCTCAATACGAAAGAATTTTTTTTCTCCCTTATTCTCTCTTAAATAAACTAAGGCTTCTTCTCCAAATTTATTAACGGTACGATTTTCTCGCCAAGGATAAGGATAATCACTATATAATTCAATTACAGAATCTTGTCCACTGTTGGTAATTTCTTTTCCTAATTCAATCACAAAAGTTGCTGGAGGAGGAATGCTACCATCTTGTGACATCTCCCACACTGACCTAACGGTACAGATGTGGGCTTCTTAACTTCGCAATTAAGAGTTTCTGCTTCACAGGACCTAAAAAATAATCATGACGAATATTAACCCCTTCAATATTGGCTAAACGGGAAGCTGCCGCATTACTATAAAGTTGCCATGCTTGGATAATCGCATTAGCTTGATATTCTGAGTTTTGTAAAGATTGAGACTGTATCAAAGTTCTCGATAAACTTGACATATTCGATAAAGCGATACCAATACCAATGACAAAAAGAGCAATTAAGCACACTACCACATGATTTAAAAATAAATCAAGAACCCATAATCTAAACTGAGAAATTTTTTTCATCACCATCATTGAGAATCAGAAAAAGATACCTAGAATTGTAACTTATAAAAAATTAAAAATTAAAAATTAAATAAGTTATTTACTTCGATCGAATAATGAATTATCAAAAAAGTTAATAGTGATTGTTTTAACTTAAATCGCCTGATATTTTGCACAAAAATTGAGTTCAATTTATTGAACGGCATCTATTAGACGTGTAATTCATTACACGTTGGGATATAGTCATCAAATTTATAATCTAATGTTACAAATTTACTAAAGAAAAACCCCAACAAATAATTATCTGCTAGGGGGTTATCACTTACTCATAGTTAACTATGACGTTTACTTCTTGCTTCTACCAGTCAAGTCGGCTTGATACTGTCCACAAGCGTTGATTCGGATGTAACCCATCCTAATTTTATTATTCTAATTAATGCTTAATCTCGAATAATAACTAATTTTTTATTTAACTTAATCTTTAAATTAAATAGTTTTTAAAGTCTTGGTTATCGACTTTTTTAAAATATAGCATATTTTTTTGTAAATGTCAATCTTTGAAAATAAGTAGATATGAGG
>NZ_JBLZFY010000088.1:0-16808 GCF_050753365.1 Geminocystis sp. CENA526 | reverse complement strand
GCGCACGCAGAAGATTGTTAGAGGAGGCAGGGGGGTGAGGGGGGAGAGGGGGGAGAAAATGCTGAGGTTAGATCATTGACGATTATTGTCTCTGTCGAAGGTGATTTATTAATTAAGGCTACGGATTGCCTCTAATAAACCTCTAGCTTTGTTGAGGGTTTCCTGATACTCTTTTTCGGGCTCAGAATCTGCTACTAATCCTGCACCTGCTTGTACGGATACTCGATGATTGTCTGTGCCTGATATTCTTTCTACAATCATAGTTCTAATGGTTATGGCTGTGTTGAGTTGCCCTTCAAAATCATAATAACCATAAACCCCTGAATAAGCACCTCTCCTTTCGGATTCTAACTCGTTAATAATTTCCATTGCCCGAATTTTAGGAGCACCACTAACAGTACCTGCGGGAAATGCCGCTTTTAATAAATCCCATGCAGAATAAGCTCGATCGAGTTCCCCGATTACATTACTGACAATGTGCATAACGTGGGAATAACGCTCAATCACCATTAATTGATCTACGGTTACACTTCCCTTGACGCACACTCTTCCTAAATCATTACGCCCTAAATCCACTAACATAACGTGTTCAGCAATTTCTTTGGGATCATTTAACAAATCTTGAGCTAAGGCTTGATCTTCGCCATGATTTTTCCCCCTAGGGCGAGTTCCTGCGATCGGTCTTAAAGTAGCTTTAGTAATGCCTTCGGCAGTTTTTTGAGCTTTTACCATCACTTCAGGAGATGAGCCGATAATTTGCCATCCATTAAAGTTATAGTAAGCCATATAAGGAGAAGGATTAATTAAACGGAGCGATCGATATAGTTCAAAAGGATTTCCTTCGTAACTAGACTGCAATTTTTGGGAGATAACCACCTGAAAAATATCTCCAGCCTTGATATATTCCTTCGCTTTTTCTACATTCTGACAAAACTTTTCTTTTGTTGTGTTGCTTTGATAAGTATGGTGAGCTTCACCATGATTTGTAGGATTAAATTCCAAAGGTTTTGCTAAAACAGGGAGCGGTAATTGTAACTTGAGAACCAATCTAGTAATTTTGTCACAAGCCTGTTGATAAATTTCTTCTAAAGTCAAATCTGACTGTCTTAAATCCGCATAGGCGATCGCCCAAATTTTGCGTTTAACTTGGTCAAAAATCAATAAATTATCCACCTGCATCCAAACACCATCAGGCAATTCCCCTTCTTGGGGAGGATAAATTTTTACCTTTGGTTCAATCCACGAAATCAACTCATAACCCCAATAACCAAACAAACCGCCAATACCTGCGGGTAACTCTGGTAAATTGACAGGTTTAATGGATTCTAGGCACTCCGTGACAATATCAAAAGGATTACCAGTGAAAACATCTACTTTACCGTCTCGATGAAACTGTTGAGTTCGATCGCCCCTTGCTTCCAAAACCCATACAGGATCACACCCCAGAAAACTATACCTTCCCAAATTTTCGCCACCCTCCACCGACTCTAACAAAAAACTATAGGGTCGATCGGCACATACCTTATACCATGCCGACACAGGTGTTTCTAAATCAGCCACCAATTCTCGATAGATAGGGATAAAATTACCTTTTGTTGTCAACGTTGAAAATGTGGAAAAATCAGGAAAAATCATGGCAAAAATGAGGAATTAGACGTGAGGAATTAAGAAACGATCATTACACAAAAATTTTGTAGGTTGGGTTAGAGCTTATCGTAACCCAACAAAACATCACCTAGTTTATTTAGAATTGATTTAATAAACTGATATTAACCCTTGAGCAAAAGAGATAGTCAAAACAAAGAAGTTAGCATGGCTCGATCGATTTGCTATTCTAAATCATACAGGATTTATGCAAACATAATGGGTCATTGCGAGGAACGAAGCAATCTCTCAATAGATATTTTAAGACAGAAACGTAAATCCAGAATTATTAACTATTACTAGGAACGAGATTTAAGAAAGCTTCCAAATCTTTAACCGCTTCCAAGTATTGAGATTGAGCGATAACACTATTACGATCTTTAGCCGCCGCATCAATTCTTTCAAAATGACCAAATAACTCCTTAGCCAAATCTTGAGCAGGTTTTTGATCCTTCACTAATAATTTTCTGCTCAATACATTCATATCTTGACGTAATTGTCCTAAAGGACCATGAATAAAAGTTCTGGTATTAGTCCAATTTTCAGCTTGAATAAAACCTTTGAGGGTTTCCATTTGTTCTCTGGCAGTGGCTACAGGTTCACGGAAAGGCTGTAATTGAGCGATTTTTTCGGGAGTATAAACCGTAGGAATTTTTGCTTGACTAGGACTACTACAGCTAACTAATAAAGTGGTGACTAATATCAATACTAAAGAGAGAATCGGACGAAATAATCTCATAATTTAACTCTTTTATCTAAATTTTTTATGGTTTATAGTCTATTGTCTATGGTTAACCTAACCTTGTCAATCTTATAAGCTAGAACGCATCTAAGTTTACTAATGAGGGTAGGTATCAGGCATCAGGTATCAGGTTTCTTTGTTGAGGAGTTCGATCGAATATAAATCATCGACGGTAAGATGAAAATTTAATTGTAGAAATCGGTTGATTTTTAATAATTCAGTAGGGAATCCTCGCACATCAAAATTATTTTTTTGTAATTTTTTCACCAGTTGATAATTTTTATTTTTTACCAACATTCTTTCTTCTAAATCCCTTTCTTCGGGAGATAAATGATCTAAAGATAATAAAATTAAGATACCTTCATTAAGTTGTTTAATCTGATTGTGAGTTAAGGGAATAGTTTGTAAAATACTCCTCTTTAAAATGTTATTTTTAGTCGGCTCTTTTTCTGATATTAGAGAATTTATTTGAGAATTATTAACTTGATTAAAATAGTTTTTGATAGTAGTAATTAATTGAGTTTCATTTTCGATTAATTTTTTAGATAAAATGGCTATTCTACCTGAATCCCCTAACGCTGTATGAATTTTTAATAATTTTTTTTCGTCTTCTTTTAAGAATATAGCTTCTTTGAGTAATTCATTCTCAAGGTTAAAAATTGTGTCAACTACCTCTAAAGATAAACGATGATTATTTGTTAATGTCGCAATATTTTCTTGTAAATCTTCAATGGTAAATTGATTTAATTCAACTTTTGCTTGGTTTAAAATCTTGATGTCTTGACGGCTATCCCAAAATAATAAAGTATTAAAATTATATTTTTGACTAATTTCAATTATTATTTCTCTAAGTTCTTTAAATACTAATTCAATATCATGATTATAATCAAATATATGATGCTTACAATTTAATTTTTTTTGATTACTAAACCATGAATAACCGATTTCTGTGGGTTGTTTATATATCTTATCTCCGATTTTTTTATCTTTAAATTCTAAGTCGATACAAGCAATTTTATTTTTCATTTCTAATTCTTACAATCTTGAATAAGATTGCTTCAGATTGCTTCGTAAACTCGCAATAACAATCAAAAGAGATTGTTTTATAATATTCACTATTCACTATTCACTATTTACTAATTTGGTTTTCGAGCAATTTGTTGAGAAAGAATTTGTACAGCTTTTCTGAATTGGGCATCATCCATTGTACCGATTTTAGTGCGATCTTGAATCAAAATTTCTCTGTCTTGCTCACTCATTTCATAAATTATATCAGGGGTAATACCTTGTTTATTAATGTCTCGCCCGTCAGGGGTTAAGTATTTAGCGATCGTAACTGCCATACCTGAGCCATCCCCTAAACCGCGCACGGATTGAACTAAGCCTTTACCGAAGGTTTGAGTACCTACCACAACCCCTCGTCCGTGATCTTGTATTGCTCCTGCAAGAATTTCACTGGCACTAGCTGAACCACCGTCCACTATGACGATAACAGGTTTATTCGTCAAAGCTGTACCGTTAGCACTGTGGGCATCCACTTCTCCAACTCGATCGACCGTAGTAACAATTCGACCTTCATTAATAAACATTCGTGCAATTTCCACACTGGAATACAATAAACCGCCGGGGTTCGATCGTAAATCGAGGATATAACCAGCGACATTATTTTTTTCACCCTCTAAAATAGCCTGTCTCATCTCGGCGGCGGCATTACTGCTAAACTGCACTAAACGAATATAATCGAATTTGCCTATATCTGGACTCTGTTCAATTCTTGCTCTGACAGGGTGAATTTCAATTTTAGCTCTAGTAATTGTAAAATTCATCATTTCACCATCCCGCTCGATGACTAAATCAACGCTAGTACCGGGTTTGCCTCGAATCATCGATACCGCATCATTTAATTCCATCCCCTCCGTATTTTTACCATCAATTTTGCGGATAATATCCTTAGAAATAATACCCGCAGAAAAAGCAGGGGTATCTTCAATGGGCGAAATTACCACAATATTTTTACTTTCTTCTTCTTTCGTAATTTGAATGCCTATCCCCGTTAATTCTCCTGATGTGTCAATCTGCATCGTTTTAAATTCTTCAGGATTCATAAAACGAGTATAAGGGTCGTTGAGCTTTTTAAGCATTTCTCGAATGGCTTCGTAGGCTTGTTCCTTATCACTATACTCTTTGCCTAAATATTCTTTTCGGACTTCTCGCCAATCTTCACCGTTAAAAGTGGCATCAACATATCTCCGATTTATAACTTGCCATACTTCGTCCACTAATTCTTTAGGGCTATCTTGAAAAAAAGCCTGACTTTGGGAAAATCGAAGCCCAAAACCTGTTATTGCTACACTGGAAACAGCTAACGCAGTTGTACCTAGAATTAATCCACGTTTAGTGATATTCATATTCTCAAATCTTTAATCAAAACTTATAAGGGGATGGAATCAAACTTTTTAACTAAAATTGTACTTGTTGAATTTAAACAGAGTAAAATGGTTTCTAACTAAAAAGTGCTTATTTTTATTTGATGTTAACACAATTAATTAGAAATTCGGGAAGTTGAAGATAATGGATAATTTATCAAAACTTAAATAACAATCGTTTCTTGTCAAAAAAACAAAATAGTTTGAATAACTTTAATTTTTAAGCCAATGTGTCAATTGCAATCATGGGAAAATATTATTATCACTAATGCCATAGGGGGAAAAGTCATTGAATAAGCAATATTCTCTATTAATTATAGACGATGATCCTAATAATTTTGATGTGATTGAAGGCTTACTTTATAAGTATAACTATAGCTTATATTATCTTACCAGTGGTATTGGCATCTTAGAACAATTAGCAATGATTAAGCCTGATTTGATTCTTTTAGATGTGATGATGCCAGATTTAAACGGTATAGAAGTGTGTAAAATTATCAAAGCTGATCAACGTTGGAAATCGATCCCCATTATCATGGTGACAGCATTAGAAGAGAAAAAAGATTTAGCTTTATGTCTCGATGCTGGTGCTGATGATTTTATTAGTAAACCCGTTAATAGTATTGAATTATCGGCTAGGGTTAATTCTATGTTGAGAATCAAACAACAATATGACTTTTTACAAGAATCCCTGATGCTTAGGCAAGAAATGACAAATATAATAATTCATGATTTGCGTAATCCTTTAGCTAATATTCTTCTTTGTGCAGGTATTTTAAAAATGCCTAATATTTCCCCTAATATTTCTACCGCAAAAATAGACGAAATTATTACATCGAGTCAAGTTTTAAATAATCAAATTGATAATTTATTACAAATGGCAAAAATTCAATCAGGTAAAATCATTTTAGATTATGAGCTTACTAATATTAATCAATTCTTGATAACCAGTATTGATGATTTTAAAACTATTGCTCAGTCTAAAAATATTGAGTTATTACTTAATCTACCTTCTGATGATATAACTGTTTATTTCGATCGACAAATAATGAAAAGAGTGTTAGACAACTTGTTATCTAATGCTATTAAATTCTCACCTAAAAATAGTAATGTAATTTGTCAACTTAACTATTTAGAATCAGATACAATACAAATTAAAATTATCGATACTGCTATTCCTATTCCCGATGAAAAAAAAGAAGTAATTTTTGAAAAATATCAAATAGGTTTACCTCTCAAAGGAGTTAAACAAATTGGTTTAGGTTTAGCGTTTTGTAAACTTGGAATCGAAGCTCATCATGGGATCATCAGAGTAGAAAATAATCCTGATGGTGGAAATATATTTATTATAGAATTATCCTTGGGGCAACATAATATGGACGATCGTTTGACGATTAGCAAAACTTTCAATCATCATTGAACCTTGATAAATTTCTAATATTTTTTTGACTATAGCTAACCCCATACCAAAACCTTCATAATGATCTAAACTTTGATTAAAAGGAATAAAATTTTCTACTTCTTTGAGTTTTTTAGGACTTATTCCTTTACCCTCATTAATAATAAAAAGGTTGCAAAAATTTTCATCATTAATACTGGTTAAAATTTTAATTTTATCTCCATCCTTAGAAAATTTAAAGGAGTTATCTAATAATTCTGTGACAATTTTATAAAAATCAGTTTCCGCCATATTAATTGTCATTTCTTCTAAATCTAAAATTAAGTCATTTTCTCGATCGACTTTTTGTGCTTGAATCTTGGCAAAAGTTAATAAAATACTTTTAGTTAAACACTTGTAATTTTGACGACGAATTTCGTTTAATTTATGGGGATTGTTAGTAATAAATTCTAAATAAAGATAAAGAATAAATTTTTCACTAATATTATGTAATTTTTGAGAAGATTCTAACAAAGTTTGTGCCATTTCTTTGATTTCTTCGATCGACATGGTGTCAGCATATTCTTTGAGAAGATTTGCAGACAAAATCATGCCATTCAGAGGAGTATATAATTCATGGGGAAAAGCCTTTTGAATTTTTAAACCAAGTTCTCTTAATTCTTTGTTATTATTTTCTTTAATTTTAGCTTGTTTTTTCAGACGAATTTGAATTGCTTTTAATAATTCTTCAGGAGAAAAAGGTTTAGCTAAGTAATCATCAGCACCTAACTCCATACCTTTCCGAAAATCAAGTCTATCTGATTTTGCCGTTAAAAAAATGAAAGGAATAGTATCAATAATTTTATATTTTTTCAGCTCCATTAAAACTTGATAACCGTCTAAATTAGGCATCATTACATCACAAAGAATAAGATCGGGTTTTTCTTCCTTTGCTAATTCTATGCCAGTTCTACCATCGTCAGCAATAATTGTAAAATAATCTGATAAATCTAAAATTTGTTTAATATTTTTAGCGATATTTATTTCATCTTCAATAACTAAAATTTTATACATAATTTTTTCTAATTTTAAAAAATAAACCCTTGAATTGCCAAGAAAAAATTTATGATCGAAAAAAAATATAAAAATATCTTGATTGTTCTTTATTATAAAGCATTCACAACAAAATATAGCAATCAGGAATCATTTATGAGAAATAAATTATTAGAACAAAAATATCGAAGATATGACTAATCTTGCCTCTTGCCTTCTATGATAAGAGAATTCTAATTCTCACAACTCATAACTGACTGCTATAGTCTGGAGATAATGATCATAATATTTTTTTGATGAGAAAGAAAGTATATCCTCACAGGGGGGATATTTTATTAAAAAAACACTACAATTAACGATCGATTAGAGGTTTAAAACTATCGAAAATATTTTCTTGCAAAATCTAAAAATACTCCCCTCAACCTTGTCTTTTTATTACAAATCGTAAGTATAATCACAATTTTTCTAATAATTTTACAGGATTTTTTTGTTTATATTTTTCCATCACTGTTATAATTTAGTTTAAAAGTATTTTTGCTTAACCCTAAAAATTGTTAACAAAACTTGATAAAGTTTTATCACATAAGTTATGTATGTTTTTTTTGTAATTTAAAAAGCAGGAGGAGGAATAATGTTTGATGGAAATATCTCTTCTTTATTTTCTATAAATAATCAACAGAAATTAATGGAGATTATTAATAATCTTCCTTCCTTAAATGCTGAGGAGATATTGAACTTAGTGGAATTATTGAGTAAAAAAATTGAAAGTTTAGAGAATCAATTGACAGAAATAAATAATTTGTCTTCTTTAACAAAAACTTTTGATAGCTTACAGGATATTAATATTTTATTTATTGAAGATAATCTTGTTTCCGCTAAAATTTTTGCACAAAGATTAGCTTTAGAAACAGAATATCAATTTAATTTAACTCATAAAATTTCCCTACAACAAGGATTTGAAATTATTAAGAAAAAAGGTCAAAAATATTTTGATTTAGTGATTTTAGACCTCAATTTACCTGATAGTTACGGGTTGAATACCTTAAGAGAATTTAAAAAAAATTTTAGACATATCCCTGTGATTGTTTTAACGGGAGATTATCAAAAACAATTAGCTTTAGAAAGTATCAAAATAGGTGCGCAAGATTATTTGGTAAAACAATATTATTTAGGAAACAAAAATATTCCCCATGATGTTTTTATGTTACCTTTATTAAGTGCCATAGAAAGACAAGAAAAAGAGAATCGATTAGCCCATCAAAATTTACAAATTTATTTAACTAATGAAAAATTAAAACAATCTCAAGAGGTTGTAGATCAAAATTTAGCGACTTTTGATGTGGCGGTGGATGGATTAGCTATTTTACAGCACGATCGATATACTTACATGAATAAGGCACATTTAACGATGTTTGGTTATGAAAATTTGCAAGAATTACCTGATAATAATTGGCGTAGTTTTTATTTTGAAGATGAAATAGAAAATTTTGAGAACAATATTTTCCCTAGTTTAATCAAAAATAAAGTGTGGAGTGGAGAGGCTATTGCCAAAAGAAAAGATGGTTCAACTTTTCCTCAAGAATTATCCTTAACTTTGACGGATAAAAATTATTTAATCTGTGTTTGTCGAGATATTACGGAAAGAAAAAAATCAGAACAAATTTTAAAAGAAGCTCTTTTGAAAGCTGAGGAAGTCAACGAATTAAAATCTCGTTTAATCACTTTAACAAGTCATGAATTTCGGACTCCTTTAACGGTAATTGCTTCTTCTGTTGGTATATTAAAAACTTTTGGACATAAATTATCTGATGAAAGTAAACAAGAGCATTTTACAACCATCGAAACTTATATTGAGCATACCACTAAATTATTAGATGATATTTTATTAATTAATAGAGCGGAAAGTCAACAATTAAGTTATCATCTTGAACCTATTAATATTGCTAATTTTTGCTATACTTTAGTTAAGGAAATTCAGCAAACTTATGGTGAGTATAAAATTGTTTTTCAAGTCAATAATAAAGAAAATTTAACCACAAAAGAATACGATCGAAATTTAGATAAAAAACTCCTAACTCAAATTTTAACGAATCTAATTTCTAATAGTGTGAAATATTCTGGTGATAATAAAATCATAGATGTAGTTTTAACGATTCAACCTAAAAATATTATATTAGAAGTGATCGATCGAGGTATTGGCATTCCTTTAGAAACTCAAGCAAATTTATTTACTACATTTTATCGTGGGAAAAATGTGGGCAATATTCAGGGTACTGGGTTAGGATTATCGATCGTCAAGGAATGTGTAAACTTACTTAAAGGCACAATTTCCGTTAAAAGTAAAGTAAATGAAGGTACAACTGTATCGATAAATATACCCTGCTAAATAGTGTATAGTTTTTCATTTTTCATTCTTCATTCCTAATGCTTTTTCATCATCCTCTATTTATGATCGATCGACCTATATACCCGAACTTCCCTCCGATGGAGATTTTTTGGAAATAGCTAAAAAATTAGGGCAAGATCATAATTGGTCAGAATTTAACGCAAAAAGCGTTCAAGATCGTCAGTATAAGGTTGCGCTGATACAGTAATTCTAGGGGTTTTTACCTCCTTCTTATCATCTTCTTTTTTACTATCTTCTTTCTTGCTATCTTCCTTCTTGTTATCTTTAATGTTTTCAAGTTCAATCTTGTCAACTTCAATGGAAGCCTCAAAAAGTCTTGTCCGTTTACCATTAATTTCAACTTCTAGCTTATAATCAATTGATTTAAGAAGAGACGGTTCTTTTTTGTCAGCTTTTTCGTGAGCTTTAGTTTCGGTAGTTAGTAAAAGTTTAGCATCTGGACGTAGTTGATCTCGAATATCTCTTATATATCGCTCAATACCATGATTTTGTAATTTTAAATTGACTTCTTTCGGTGCGTAGAGAATACCCTCTTTCATTTCATTTCCTAGCCCCGCACCCTGACTATGGGATCTTTGGAAATCGACTAATCCAACTCGACTAGGTGGTAAAAGGATTTTTTCATAGCCTTTTCGATCGGTAGCTGGTTTAACTTCATTACATATAATAACAGACCCTTCTGCTGTTGTTCTAACCTCCCCCGGTTGTATTTGTTTCGGCGTTTCTAGTGCGTTAGCATCCTTCCCTTCTCTTTGTGCTTTAAAAATCTCAAATTTTGCGTTAAAGTCATCAAGGGCTTCTTTACCTGTTTTTGGTTTCTCAGCAGATGTTTCTACTTTATCGGTAATTTCCTTTCCTTCTCTTTGTGCTTTAAAAATCTCAAATTTTGCGTTAAAGTCATCAAGGGCTTCTTTACCTGTTTTTGGTTTCTCAGCAGATGTTTCTACTTTATCGGTAATTTCCTTTCCTTCTCTTTGTGCTTTAAAAATCTCAAATTTTGCGTTAAAGTCATCAAGGGCTTCCTTACCTGTTTTCGGTTTTTCGACAGATGTTTCTAGTTTTTGTTGTTCAATTTGTTTTTTATAACTTTCAATACTCATAAATTTAACCACATATTACATTTTTATCTATTTATTTATTTTATTGTATTCTTATTTTTGAAAATATTTCAGAGGAGGATCGTCTTCGTTTTTTATATCTTCTAACATGGCAATAGTTGTAGAATTTGCGTGATGTTTTTTTTGATTTTTAACATATTCGATCGCTTGAGATAAATTTTTCTGACTGATAGAAAAAACACCATAACCTTTTTGCCATTGAAAAGGGGAAAAATATTTTTCGGTGAGATAATGAGATGTACTTCCTTTAATTTTTTGCACATATTCAGAGATGGATATTTTAGGAGGAATAGAAACAATAACTTGGTTAATACTTTGGGGATTATTATAGGTAGTATGAAGTCGCCCTAACAAATAAACATAAATACGTTTATGAGTCTCATGGAGGTTAAATCTCAGAGAATAAGTAACATCTCCACTACCACGCCATAATCCTGAGACAAATTGCGTCCATCGTTTAGAATGTTCTTGAATGCGATCGGACGGTTCTTTACCTAGTAGAGTATGATCGAGAAGAAAATCAGGCAAAAAGGGAATATAGACACCAAAAAGAAAACCTTTAGCGGTATCTAAAGTATCTGAAGAAAGATTAGAGTAGAGGCGAGATGAATCCTCATTTTGATTCATAAAATTAAAAGAATTGCTTTTGTTTATAAAGTGATACTCATTTTCTGATAATTACGTTATTGATTTTTCGAGGTACTAACTTATGATTTTTGATATTTATATGATGACAAATTTTTTCAGGATTGTAGAGTTTTAAATATTAATTAAATTAATCACTGTGATAAGAAATGCTGATTAAATTGGGTACTATCGTCTATCCCTAGAATACTAAAACTGTGAAAAACTGGCCAATTATAAGTCCTGAAACTATTTTATTCATATTTATATTATTAATTTTCCCAGTCTTCTTTTGCAATTTTTGCTTGACGTAATATTCTAGCTAATAAAGGCGAACTAATATCTTTTTGATGGGGATTAGGAATAGTTAATCTCAAATTTTCTTTGATCATATATTGATGTTTTCCGCCCGAATAAGGACCATCAAAACCAAACTTTTTTAAACAGCGAATTAATTGTTTTCTACTAATCGGATTTAGTTCTGACATTAGGCTACTTTTTCTTTTAAATTAAGATCAATTCCATCTAAGACGGGCAAAAAATGTCCTTTTTGTAAGCCTAAAATAATCCATCCCTCTAAAGTATTTTGCAGTTCATCTCGACATCCTTCTAAAGTAGAATGATTACTCCAGACTCCTCCACACACAGGAATTTCACCATAATAAGTATTATCTTCTAACAACTCGTAGGTTGCTTGTTTCATTGCTATAGCGATGTATTCTGTTAACATTAATGATACATAAACAAATAAAATCTTGTCAGTATAATAACATATTCACACCAACACCAAAAAGCACCCCTAACTTAATAGAGAGTGCCTTTTGATTATTTATTTAGTTGTTTCCAACCTATGATTTTTAGACTTTATTTCGGGGTTTTAGCCTCAATTCGATCGAACTCTAATGGGATGCTCTTGAAACTATGTAGAACTGCATCGAATTGAGATTTATAGAGATGGGAAAATGGGAGAAATACCTAATACCTTAGTTCATCAGTTTTTTTCGCTATTTCAATTTCTAGCTAACCATTTTTGACCATTTAAGCGCTTCAGGGTAAATAACACCATCAAATCAAGACTAGCTTTGCGCTCATCAATCATAAAGGATTCGATCGTACTGGGTTTTTGTCCGTCAGTACTACAAGAAAAAGCCTTTTGCCCGTTGATATTTTCCTCAAGGAAATAGAGAGAAAATTGACGATTTTTGAGATTACCCACCACTTGCCAACACTCAGGATTCGACTCAAAACCCTTAATGGGAATTTTAGCTTTCACAAAATCCACTTGTATATCTTCTAAACCCTGTTTTTCTAAAGCCGTTTTGAGAGTCGGAGTAAAATGTTGCTCCATAAACTCAGTAAAAGGCTTATCTTCTAAAGCAGGAGGCTTAACTTTTTTAGCAGGAGCGGTTTTTGCTTCCGTTGCTTCGGGTTTTTTTGTAGTTTCTACTTTAGTTTCTTCAGTCATAATTTTAATTATTAAATAATTTCTTGAAGGCTTAACGCCATTAACCCCTAAATTTTAAATATACAATTAATTTAATAAGGGATAGAAAACATTATTGACACAAGAGAAAAAATTTGTGAAAAATAATTGTTAATTGTTCATTGTTAATTGTTCATTGTTAAAGAGGACGATAAACACGATAATCGATGTTAGGGAAAATGTTATCAATTTTTTCCACTTTTTCTAACCAACCAGAATCAATTTTTTCAGCCCAAATATCATCATAGAGTTTATTTAGTCTCAGTAAATGACTCTTAGTTCGTCTTACTGCATAAGGCACCATTGTACCAGTGCGCATGATAAATGCCCAATCGGAAGACTGTGCTAATAACAATTCTCTGGCGGCTTGATTTAATGCCTTTAATTGTAACTCGTCTTCTGGTTCTTTAGTGGACAAATGAATCATTTTTTCTGCCGCTTTGTGTAAATGAGGGTAAACCCAAGCGTTAGTATGATTTAACCAATATTCATGGAAACCTTTATAACCCCAGCTAGATTGAGAGGGAATTGCTACCTGTTGGGTGGGATGTCCTTTCAAATAATCCGCTAGGTGTATCATATACAAGGAATCTTGATCAAACCACGCTTTACGGAATAAAAAGTCGATGAATTGAGGTCCTTCATACCACCAATGACCATATAGTTCTGCGTCATAGGGAGATACTACGATCGGCTCTCGTTGCATCATTCCTGCTAGGTGTTGCACCTGTTGAACACGATTGTATAAAAAGTTTCCTGCGTGTTCTGCTGCTTTTTCCCTTGCCCAATAGGGATCATATAAGGCTTTGTCGGATAAACCAGCTTGACGACTGGTGATTTTGTGATATTTTACCCCCACATTTTTCCGTTGACCATTGGGCATGATATAGGGTTTAATATAATCATAATCGGCTTCCCAACCTAAATCTTTGTAAAATTCTCGATAAACTGGATCACCCGGATAGCCTACTTCTGATGACCAAACCTGTTGAGATGATTCATGATCTCGTCCAAATACTGCTACTCCTGTTTCGGTGAAAATGGGGGCATAAGTACCAAAACGAGGACGAGGACGAGCGTATAATAAACCATGACCATCCGTCAAGAAATAGCGCAACCCTGCATCGGCTAACATTCTTTCTAAACCTTCGTAGTAGGCACATTCAGGCAACCAAATACCACGAGGGCGAATGCCGAAATTTTCTTCATAACTTTGACAAGCAACCTCAATTTGCGCCCATACCGCTTGAGGGTACATTTTCATTAGGGGTAAATAACCGTGAGTTGCACCGCAGGTAATAATTTCAACGTTGTTGCTGTCTTGAAATTTCTTGAATGCCCCTACTAAGTCACCCTTATATCTTTCCCATGTTTTACGGGTTTCGCTAAATTCTTGAGCATAATATTCAGCTAGGTATTTTATATGCCCGTTATGCTCATTATGCTCGATTTCTTTTTCAACTAATTCTTGTAGTTTTTCTAAATGTTCGCTATATCTTTCTTGTAATAATTTATCTTTGAGCATAGACACTAAGGGAGGTGTCATACTCATGGTAATTTTAAAGTCAACTCCATCTCGTTTTAAGCCTTCAAAAACATGGAGTAAAGGGATATAAGTTTCGGTGATTGCTTCATACAACCACTCCTCTTCTAAGACATAATCACTTTCGGGATGGCGAACAAATGGTAAATGTGCGTGTAGCACGAGGGCGAGGTAGCCAAGAGCCATAATATGTCAATAACTATTTGCTAGTTTTTACAGGTGAGCAGATTTAATAATAAATACTATCTGTCATTAGAATTTTACGCTAAAATGAGCGATGTTTTACATTAATTCTCTTAAAATAATGATCAATTTTTGATTCAATTTCAGGGTAATGGGATATGATCCCCTTTAGTCATTCAAAATTTTTGATCGCCAAAGGCAGCGCTGTGCGATCGAACCCTTAATCTAGTATTATATTCTACATTCTCAAAACTATATTTTATAATCTCTATTAAAAAGTAATCATCTTTATATACAAATGTCTTATTTAAAAAGTTTTCCTTTACTTCTTAGTGCCTTATGTTTAAATTTGGGTTATATAAATCCCATCATGGCTCAATCAGTGGATTCTAGTGCTAGTCTCGATCGATTTAACCCCAATCCTAACCCTTTACAGTTTCCCACCAAACCCAAGGAGGTAGAAATTGAGCAAACCCAGTCTATTAGCTTAGAAGAAGCCATCGAAATTGCCCTCAAAAACAATAAAGACTTACAAGCGGCTCGAATTGAGCTACAAAAAGCCGAAGATGGTTTAAGGGCATCCCAAGGGGCAGAATTACCCACTGTGGACGGACAATTAGAGTTTAACCAAGGGGGGCAAGATACATCTCCTCAAGGGGGTGACGTTTTTCGTCATCAAACTCGTTTTTTAGGGGGCTTGGAGGTAGGTTATGACTTGTATAGCGGTGGTCGTCGCAGTGCTTCGATCGAACGCTCCCGTAGAGAAATTTATTTTAATAAACTAGACGTAGAGCGTATATCTGAAGAAACCCGTTTTAACGTCACTAACTCTTACTATGAATTACAAAATAGAGATGCTCAAGTAGCCATTGCCCAAGCCGCCATCGAAGACTTTTCTCAAACCCTAAGAGATGCTCAATTACTCGAACAAGCAGGATTAGGCACAAGATTTGACGTTTTACAAGCCGAAGTGGATTTAGCCAACGCTAATCAAGCTTTAACGGTAGCCATTTCCAATCAAAGAAACGCTAGGCGCACTTTAGCCGAAGTATTAAGTATAGGTCAAAATGTCGAGTTAACCGCCGCCGATGAAATTACGGAAAAAGGAGTATGGCAATATACCCTAGAAGATAGTATCGTTATGGCTTTTAAAAATAGAGCAGAATTACAACAATTATTAGTCAGAAGGGAAATTAACGCTCAAAATCGAGAAATTGCTTTATCAGAAACTCGCCCCCAAGTTGGCTTATTTGCAGGTTATAATTTTACTGGTACAGCCGCCGATACTTTAAATAATACAGGCTTTGCCAATGGTTATAATGTTGGTGCAAGACTGCGTTGGCGATTCTATGATGGTGGTACAGCAAGGGCAAGGGGAGATCAAGAAACCCGTAATATCGAGATTGACGAAACTAATTTTGCCGATCAACGCAATAAAATTAGGTTGCAAGTAGAAACTGCTTACAATACCATGATTGCTAATAAAGAAAATATAGGAAGTACTGAAAAAGCTGTTACTACAGCTACTGAAAGCCTCCGTTTAGCAAGATTAAGATTTCAAGCAGGAGTTGGCACACAAACGGACGTTATCAACGCCCAAAGAAGTTTAACGGAAGCTAGAGGGAATTTTTTACAGGCGATTATCGGTTACAATCAATCTTTAAACGAATTACAAAGAGCCGTCAGTAACCTTCCTGATGGTAACTTATTTCAAGTGAGATAATTTTTAGTATATTTCAAGTATCTTTAATTCATTAACCGATAGGCTGCGCTAAAAATTTGACTATTAACGTAATTGTTGCGATTAATAACCCACTAACCACACTAATCAAAATACCTCGATTAGTAAACTCAAGATTATCAAGTCTTTTACTAAAACCTTCTTGATTACCCTTAATTGAGGCTATTTCTACTCTCATATCATTTAACTTGTTATCTACTTGCTCAAAACGAGAGTCTATTTTTTCATTGACTTGCTCAAATTTAGAGTTAATTAAATCCTTTAACTCTCTTAAGTCATTATCTGTTACTGTACTCATGGTAAAATCCTCTTAGTTTTAAGTCATTGCTTAGGATTGACACTCCCACGACTGAAGTATGTGGGATTCTTGGTTCATAGAGGTTGCTTACCCTGACAGGTATTGCTACCAATCAAAATAGAGGCATCCTCTCCCCAAGCGTTTATTGCCTTAAAGACAAAAGTTCCC
>NZ_JBLZFY010000087.1:0-17208 GCF_050753365.1 Geminocystis sp. CENA526 | reverse complement strand
GATAATGAATTTACGACAGTACTCATCAGGGTTTTTAGTCAAACACGAAAACTAACTTAACTTTTTCAGTATCTCACAAATTTTTAGTATGCGTTTGCCCTGAATATTTATTAAACTGTAACAATTACATTTGAGAAGTCTGCTCCAACCTACTGTTAGGCTTCTGCCTTTGGGCGATTTGCATTAGCAAACGAAGTGCTTCATTCACGGAGTCACTGGTAGGAAAAGCTTGAGCAACGTCAGGTTCAAGTAATACTATGTTTGTATCTGCTTGGTATCGATCGACATATTTTCCTCTAACACCACCTTTCATATTACTAAAATCATATTCAGGACGTATTTCGTCATTAATCTCCATTTTCATAAAACCTCCGTTCATTTCGGGTTGCTTCTCGTGCGCTAATAATCCGAACGCAATCTGCTCGATCTGTATGAGACACTATTAGAATACGATTAGCTCTTGATAATCCAATGATAACGTAACACTCCTCGCCAAAAGAGTGATCTGGATCAGGAAATGTTACAGACAAAGGATCGTTGAAAACAGTAGATGCTTCGCTGAATGAAACACCATGCTTTTTCAAGTTTGAGTTTGCTTTTTCTGGATTCCATTCAAATTACATCTAAACAACACTTACCGTTCTAATTCAGTAGTTAAGTTTAACATAAAAAAAGTAGGTTGGGTTAAACGAAGTGCAACCCAACATTTAAACATCCATTAATCATGATTTTGTTGGGTTTCGATGCCTCTACCCAACCTACTGGCGATCGAACTTTGGGCGATTTGCATTAGCAAACGAAGTGCTTCGTTGATTCAATGATGTAAAATATAATAGGCAATATTACGAAAACTATCATAGGCCAAAAAATGAATGCCATGAAAAACCAGTATAGCATTTTAACCTATCTCCACATACTAACCAAATTTACATAGTATCGATCGAGCCTCATGAAAATCAAGAATGGATTTAGGTTCAGGAATATCATCTTCATCTTCTAATAACATTAATAAATGAACTCTAACAGCTTCTTTAATTTCTTGTATCGCTTCTTCCTGAGTGTCTCCGTGCGCCATAATCCCTAATTCCATACATTTTGCTAAATATGCCTCATCTTCTACTGAATATTCCACTAAATAAGCGTAATTTTTCACATATTCACTAATATTAATCATTGTTTTTTCCTTCTTGAATTTCCCTTAGTTTTATTAATGCTAATCTAACTTGTTTAACTTGATAGGGTTTCGCTTTACCTTGTTTTCCTTCTTGTAAATTAATTCTAGGTTCTCCTTTCCATGGTACTTTAAAAGGATAATGACTTGAGCCTCTATTTCTAGGTTCACCAAAAAAACTTTCTGTAATTTTCATTAAACGAGCAAATCGAATATTTTTATCATTTACTAATTCTTCGATCGCCTTATTAATATCCATTTTATCTTTACTGTGAAATTAAAAGTAGGGTGGGCAATGCCCACCGATCGAAATTAATCTAGTTAATAGATGCAGAGGTACTTACCGCAGGAACAAAACTGGGTACTACTAACTCGTTATCCTGTTTGGTTAACTTGTTATAGAGTCTTTCAGTGTTGGGGAAGTTTGCCGCAGGTAAGGTGGGGAAACGGCGATAAGGCACGGTATCTTCACCGAATACTTGGGCGTATTCCATACTACCAACTAAGGCACTGATAAAGGCACGGAAGCCCTCAGTCGCTAAAATGCGGTTATAGTGCTGAATTTCTTTTTGATTTAAAGGCGCACGTCCTAAGAAATGTTTTGTACCCAACTCAATTACTTTAGTATTGGGGAAAGGTGCATAAAATTCTTTGAGGTACAATTCAGAACTACCGATACCTTCGATAAACTCTTTGACGCTAATTTCGCCGTTGCTGAGTTTACTTTCCAGTTTGGTAAAGTTTGCATTGATGACGTAAGGTTCAATGTCACGCTCGAATACTTGACGGTAAGCGGCACGAATGACGTTTTTAACCTGTACTTTGTCGTAATTGTTGGTGAGTTTAAAGATTTTGGTTTGTTCTCTTTGAACTGTTACACCTTGATTAACACGAGCTTCAATATCGGTACGGAAGTTAGACACTTGTCCTAATTCGATGAATCGAGGAGTGGTTTCAACGTCAACTCTTTGTCCGATGTCTTCTCTTAATGTGCCAACTCTGGCGTTACGCATTTGTAAACCAGCAGGGGTTAAATAACGCTCGTAGGGAACGGTATCTTCACCGAAGGCTTTGTTATACTCGTCACTGTCGATTAAAGCGTCCACAAGGGCATAGAAGCCTTTTTTCGATGCTAAATCGAAGTATTTGTTCATTTCGCTACGTCCGTAGGTGGGACGACCTAATAAACGGCGGTGGATGAATTCGATCGCTTTACAAACGTAGAAAGGAGTCCAGTAGGTTTTTAAGAAGGTTTCCGATTTCGCTAAGATACGGATAAATTCTCTTAAGCTAATATCACCATTTTCGAGTTTGATTTCGGCAACGGTTAATCTTTGTCCTTCATAGACATCACGACCGAATACTTGACGGTAGGCGGCACGAATGACGGCTTGGGTAGAACTTTCACCGAATTTCACTCCTAAACCGTTACTTGCACCGGGTAACTCGTTGTTTAAACGAACTACTTTTGCTCCTAAAGTACCGGGATATTCTCCTACGGCACGGGGGTTGCTGTTTTGGTTGTTAATGCCGGGTCCACGATGGATTAAGATACGTTTGGTATCCTTGCCGAAAGGTGCAGGCGCACTGCTAGGATTACGGGTTTCTTTGGGGAAAATCGCTCCGAATTGAATCTCAAGGGGATCATTTCCAGAACCGTAAACGTGTTGATCTGGTAAGGGTCGATCGTACTTCGCAAAGGTAGTAACAAATTGAGGTACTTTACGGAAAGGAGCAGAATAGTTGAATAAATCCTGTTGCATTCCCCAGTTACGACACTCTTGAGCTTCCACTCCCAAACCACGAAGGTAGGGTACAGTTTCTTCTCCGAAGTAGTCTGCGTATTCCTGAGAGTCCACTAAGGCATCAACTAAAGCGTTTAAACCACCACTAGACACGATCGAGAAGTATTTTTGTACTTCTTCACGGGAAGATGGTCCACGTCCTAGAATATGACGGAAAGCCAATTCTAAAGCACGGGAGTTGATGAAAGGCTCAAAGAATTGCTTACGGTATAAAGGAGACTTAGCTAAACGGCGGATAAATTCCTTCATGGAAATATCACCATTTTTCACCTGAGACTCAAGGTAAGAAATCGACTGAGAATAAGCACGGGTGATGTCACGCTCGAAAACTTGACGATAAGCGGCTTTGACTACAGAATTTTTCTCAGAAGCAGATAACCCCGGCTTCATCACAAATTTAGGACGACGCTCAGAAGCATTAAAGTAGCTTTGAGGTAATTCTAAACCTTGTACGTCACCAGAAGGACGTTGACGAACTTTATTCGCAGGAGTGGGCGCTTTTAACTCGTTGATGAGAATATCAAAGTATTGAGTTAAAATTTCTTTGGCTTCCGCATCATTTTTGAAGTAACCGATGGAAGATGCTTTCATTTCTAACAATGCCACAATGGTAGCATCGATCGAACAGGCATTTTCTAAAACTTCTCTTAAACCTCTGGTATTCACTACGAGAATGTTAGGATCACCTGCTACGATGGCATAGCTAACATAACGCAAGAACCAAGACATATCTCGTAAAGATTTGGTCATATTACTAGGACCATAACGAGCGATGTTAATGGGGCGGAATCCAGAGGGAATTGCACCGATACCGGGGGTAGTAAAGGAAGCTAAAATACCTCCTAAGAAACCACCACCGCTACTGCTACCTTTTCCAGCATCAATAAAAGTTTGAGTGGACTGTAAAGCGGCACGAATGTCACTAGGTAAGCCACCACCACCGCTAACGCCTACTAACGCAGGTTCATCAACGGGAGGTTTTTCCAAGAAAGACATGGGTGAGCCTCCCGTAAAGATACGGTTAGCCGCACGGGAAACGATTAAATCAGAACTAGCCGTTAATACTTCGGCAATTTCTAATCTTTTTGCCCCAGATTTAAAAAAGTTGTCTAATTCACCTAATTCATTATTATCGAGAAAACGATCTTGCTGTTCAGCTTGAATAATAGTTGAGACAGCTACAGTTTGGTATAATTGCGGTTTCGCTAGAGAACTACCGCCACTTGCTTTTATTGTCATTGAATTATTTTTATTTTAAAACCAAGTATCATTATCAATTCATTAGGTTATAGATTAAATCTTTTTGGGGTTTCATAGTTAGTTTGTTAAAATTTGTAACAATTACTGGGTGTATTTTTAAAGGTTTTTTAATAAAACTGACCTCATACAAACCTCAGTGAACTATAAAATTCTCGATGAAGGTAGGCAAGAGGCAAAAAGCAAGAGGCAACAGGTAAGCGATGAAGTTATGGGCAAGGGGTTTAAACTCCCTGTTAATAAAAACGGTAAGTTAAATGCGTCTTCGCTTAATATTATGGATTAATGATTGCTGAACACTGAATTTTTATTTTTAGATTTTTTTTATGTCAATTATACTTCTTGCTATAGCTAGTTTTTTGTTGAGTTTGCTATTGGTATTTCTGATTAAACAGAATTTTAGTAAACAACTTTTAGATATTCCTAATGAACGTAGTTCCCATGTTAAACCAACCCCAAGGGGAGGAGGTTTAGGATTTGTGATAACTTTTGTGATTGGTGTCATTATTCTTTATTTATTACCTTCTTCCTCTATACAATCGGATATATTTTTGCCCTTAATTCTTTTACCTTTAACTATTGTCGGTTTTTTGGACGATCGATTTAACTTACCATCTCTTTGGCGTTATGGGGTGCAGTTTGCCGTTGCCATTTTTGCTGTCATTCATTACAATTTGTTTCCCTTTCCCTTTGATAATCTCGGCTTAATGGGAGTGATTATCGCCTCTGTTTTAACGGTGATAGGATTTACTGCTTTAATTAACTTCTATAACTTTATGGATGGTTTAGACGGTATTGTCGCTGGGGTGTGTGTGGTGCAATTTTCCTTTTTAGCTATCTATTTACAACAATATCAATGGTTAATTCTCATCGGTGCATTATTAGGATTTTTGTACTGGAATTGGTCTCCTGCTAAGATATTTATGGGAGATGTGGGAAGTACTTTTTTAGGAGGTTCGATCGCTATTGCCTTGTTACAAAATCCTGAGAGCTTAAGTTTATCATGGTCAGCGATTTTTATTACATTACCCTTAGCGGGGGATGCTATCTATACTATTTTTTGTCGCCTTAGTAGAAAAGAAAATGTTTTTCAAGCCCACAGAACCCACATATATCAAAGATTACAACGTTCTGGATGGAGTCATCAAAAAGTAGCCTTAACTTATATTTTGATCACATTGATTATGGCTTTAGCGATTTTTTATTTTAATTTTTATGGTGCTTTATTTACTTTATTGTTAAGTATTAGTCTCATTATTTTAAGTGAACAATATCTTAAATCTCACCTTAGTTCCATATAAAATTTTTTCTTTTTATCTTTCAATCTTTATTGTTTAAAAGATTGGCTAAATTTTCTCTGGCTTAAGTGTAAGTGGTTTCGATCGAAAACATATTATGATAACCTGTCCAGTTGTTCCGTACATTTATGGATATTTTCAGTTTAGCTTAAAATATAATGAATAATTAATGATTAGACATCTGGTAAAAATTATTTTTAATGGTTCGTAGTAAGGGCTTCAGCCCTTAAAATCTTAATTAATGGAGAAGTCTATTGTAGAAATGCGCAATTCTGATCGCAATATCTAAGTCTAAGAGCGAGTCCATTGTAGAGTAAGATCAGAAATGTTTGATTATAAAAAATAGTTATTATCGAGAAAATTTTATTGAATATGAGTAAAGTAATTGAAATTAGTGATTCTCAGTTTGACAATGAAGTTGTCAAGGAAAATGGAACTGTATTAGCCTATTTTTGGGCTTCTTGGTGTGGTCCTTGTCGTCTCGTGTCTCCTTCTGTTAATTGGGTTGCAGAAAACTATGACGATCGATTAAAAGTGGTTAAACTAGAAGTAGATGCCAGTCCGAATAGTGTTGCATTTTGTAAAGTTGAGGGTGTTCCAGCTTTTAGAGTTTTTAAAGAAGGGAAAATTGTGGCTAGTTATGAAGGTGCCATCGGCAAAGATAAATTAAAAGATTTTGTAGAAACCAATATTTAATGAATAATGAATAACGAGTAGTTTTTAATTCTTAATTCTTAATTCTTAATTCTTAATTCTTAATTGTCCATTCTATTTTATTTTGTTGCTGATTTAGTTGCAATTCTCTGATTACTTTTCCTTGAGTAGTAAAAGAAATTCCTTGAGTACTAGCGGTACTCAACATTATGGCTTCTGCTTTCGGACTAGAAACTTTTTGATCAGCTACCCATTCTATCAAAAAATTAGAGCCTATTCCGCCCCTTGTGTCATTATCAGCAATAAATAAATTTGTTGATGCAAGGGGTTTTAAACTAACAGGATTTTGTACATAATTTTCAATTAAATTTCCTTGAGTGTCGTAATATTTTAAGGATTTAATAATGATATTGTTTTCTAAATCTGTATTGTGAAAAGTAATTGTTATGCCCAAATTGTGCAATCTTTTTTGATTAGAATGATAAATATTGGAGTAAATAGGTAGATAAATTATTTCCCCGATTACGGGTTTAAAATCTGATGGTAGTTCGATCGATTCGGTATTAATGGGAATATTAGGAACAACAATCGGGAGATTATCGATCGTTTGTTTTTTGTCACAACCTGATAAAATAATACAGATTAAACATAAAAAAAACAATATATATTTTCTCAACATTTATTTAGTCATCACTGATTCTGATTCAATAAACTAGCTAAACTAGACCAACGATCGTCCTTAATAGTATGATTATTTTGAGATTCGATCGAAGGAGGTTGACAGTCATTACCGCAGAGAATACGCAATGGCATAGCTAAGGATAATTGTTCATAAATCCATTCATCAACGATTAATTCACCATCGGGGGGTAAGGTTTCCGATAAATCTTCGCTGATAATTTCTCTTTCTAAAGGATAGCTTAAATTAGGGTCTTCCTCTTTTAATAAAATAATTTCCGAAGTATCCACCTCTAAACGATGGTTAAAAGTTTGTAAACATCGATCGCAGGTTAAGGTTAAAATAGTATGGGCTTGTAACTGTAATTCTAAAAAATTTCCCCGATGGGCAACCTGAAAAAAACCTCTCACGGGAGTAAGGCTATTTAAACCAGCAATTTGATGATTTAAACTGATGTCCTCTTTTTGCTCAGGCATTTTTAATAAACGAGGAATATAAATTTTTTCCATAATAAACCTGACAACATTAAGGAAAGTACAATGAACAAATAAAATTGAAAACTACGATCGATCGAACTTCCACAAATTATAACTAACAATGTCACAATTTCTCAATGGTTTTCTCTACAATCTCACTCAATGATACCAAAAAAGAAAGATCAGGGAAAACTAAGAAAACTCTATAATAAAAAAACAAAACCATCTAAATTACTATGAGTCAGGGTGATTTATCTAAGGAAAACTTATTAGTTAAACGTTATCAATTACAAGAAGTAATTGGACAGGGTGCGATGGGTATAGTATATCGTGCCGAAGATACCGTCTCCAAAAATCACAGCGTAGCAGTGAAAATTTTGTCTAAGGCTTTAGACGATATGAAGATGATTAAGAGATTTCAAAAAGAAGCTACTATTAGTGCTTTATTGTCAGAAAGAAGTGATAACATTGTGAGAGTGACGGATTACGGGGTAGATCAACATAAAACACCCTTTTATGTCATGGAATATCTTAACGGCGAAAACCTTGACGACTTTATTGAAATTCATAATCTTTCTTTAACTCAGTTTTTAGATTTTTCTCGCCAGATTTGTCTAGCAATGGAAACCGCCCATAACGGTATTTTTTTTGAAGGAGAAATTTGCCCTGTTATTCATCGAGACTTAAAACCTAGTAATATATTCATTATTGAAGATGACACGGGAAAACAAATCATTAAAGTATTAGATTTTGGTATCGCCAAATTAGTTAAAGATGACAAAGGCGACACTGAAGCCTTTATGGGTACACCTAGATATTGTTCTCCAGAGCAAATACAAGGGCTAGACTTAGACAATCGATCGGATATTTATAGTTTAGGTATGGTAATGTATTTGATGTTAGCCCAAAAATATCCTTGGGAATTAGAAATTAATTCGATCGCAGCATGGTATAAAGCCCATACCGAATTAACTCCTGCACCTTTTCCTCCTGAATTAAATATTCCCCCTGAATTAGAGAAATTAATTTTAAAATGTCTGGAAAAATCTCCTAATTATCGCCCTCAAAGTATCGGAGAAATTACCCAAAAATTAGACTTTATTGCGCGTAAAATAAATCCAGAATCTAGTATCCAAAAAATTGAATTTGAACAATCTCAATTAGTAAATGTTGAGCAAAAGTCTCCCTTAGAAACCTTTTTATTAACAGCAAAATGGCCTAGTAATAAACCGCAACAAAAAATTGTCTTTCCCAGAATTTTCCCCTTTGAGAAGAAAGTATATCCTAGCATTTGTACCATGTTAGAACTGGAAGACATCAAAAAAAGAAGTAATAATATTCGCTATAATCAATTTTTATTTCAAAGTTATCCTCATCCAATGATTTTATGGTTAACTGTTTTGTATAGTCTCGAAGATGGCGCTCGTTGGTTGCCCTGTTACCTAGATTTAAAAACAAAAATAGGTCAACAAATGGTAACAATTTTAAGTGAATCTAAGCAATACTTTTTACTATTTTATAGTTTAGGAAATCCTGATAAATGTCAAGATTTATTATCTTTTAAAGTCATGCTCAAACAAAGGACTAATTTAAAACAATGGGCTTCTGTTAGCAATATGTTAAACATAAAACATAACGATGAGGCGGTAATTAGTAGGAAAAAACTCAAAGAAGATTTAGAATTATTAAAGCCCAAGATTTTACTAGAAATAGAAAAAAGTCAAACTCAAGAAATTCACGGATAAAATTATGAACTTATTAGAAACAATTAAAGCCGATTATGAGAGATTTCCCGAAAATCCCACCTATAGTATTTATGCTGAAAACGTACATTTTAAAGACCCTGTTTATGATTTTTATGGATTAAAAAAATATCAAGAAATGATCTCTTTTTTGAGTAAATGGTTTAAAAATTTGACCTTAGAATTACACGAAATTACTGAAAGTGAAAATCAAATAGATACTCGTTGGACAATGTCATGGAATAGCCCTTTACCTTGGCAACCTTTTGTTTCAGTATCGGGTAGAAGTGAATTAAAAATTGAAAATAATTTGATTATTGGTCATTATGATTATTGGGATATTTCTAAATGGGATTTAATTAAACAACACTTTAAAATTACTAAAAATTGAGCTTTTAAAATACAAATATTTATGAATAATTTACCTAAAAATTCACAGAAAAAACAGTTAAATAATGAAGAATATGCCTATCTAAAAGCAGAGGCAGAAAAACCTTATAAGGGGCTAAGAAAATTTATTTATTTTGGTTTTGGAGCTTCGGGGGCGATTGGTGCATTTATCTTTTTTATTCAAATAATAGCAGGGAAAAATGTTTCTGATAATATCCCTAATTTATTAATTCAAATTGCTGTAATTGCTTTAATGGTGTTTTTATTTAGATGGGAAAACAAAAAGTAACTAAATTTTATCAACAATAGAAGTTAGGCACTTGTACCAAAAATCAAAGGATTGAGATTCCTTCGCTACTCTCGCTTGGGACAGAATATCCTTAGAGGTGCGTAAGTCCTAAACAAGTATCTTGATAGGGCAAATTTGAGATAAAATGTTTAGATGCAACTCGATCGAGTTGAACTTAAAGATTTTTATGGGAACTATTCATGGCTAAAAAATTCAATTCTAAAGTATATGTAACCTTAAGACCTTCAGTATTAGACCCTGCTGGAACGGCTGTAGAATCAGGGTTACACCAATTAGGCTATCAAGGAGTAGAAAACGTCAGAATAGGCAAATATATCGAATTAACCGTCACCGCAGACAGTGAAGAATCCGCCGATCGACAAATACATCAAATGTGTGACCAACTTTTAGCTAATCCCGTCATTGAAAATTACTCCTTCGATTTGACTCCTATGTCATAAGTTGATGATGTTATTGCAAGACACGAACCAATTCTCCTTGTCTCTCATCGCAAGACACGAACCAATCGCCCTTATCTGTCATTGCAAGACAAGAAACTATCTCATCAAATTGCTATGTCATTGCGAGGTACGAAGCAATCTCTTATTTATATTATAATTCTTTTATATTTATTTTATTCAAACTTTATTAATTATGAAATTTGGCGTAGTAGTGTTTCCCGGCTCAAATTGCGATCGAGATATAGCAATGGTGACAGAAGGAATATTAAATCAACCAACCCGCATGATATGGCATCAAGAAACAGATATAGATGATATTGATACCATCGTGATACCGGGGGGGTTTAGTTACGGCGATTATCTGCGGTGTGGTGCGATCGCCCGTTTTTCTCCAGTAATGAAAAGTATAGTAGAACACGCCGAAAAAGGGAAATTAGTGTTAGGAATATGTAACGGTTTTCAAGTATTAACCGAAGTAGGCTTGTTACCTGGGGCATTAACCCGTAATCGAGATTTACACTTTATCTGTGATCAAATTCCCATTAGAGTAGAACATAATAACTCCCTTTGGACAAAAGGCTATGAATCTCAAGAAGTAGTTTGTTTTCCCATTGCGCACGGAGAGGGCAATTATTATGCCGATGAGGATACCCTAAAACAGTTAGAAGATAATGGACAAATATTATTTCGTTATTGTGACGAAAAAGGACAAATAAACCCTGAAAATAATCCTAATGGTTCATGTGAAAATATCGCAGGAATTACTAACATAAAAGGTAATGTTTTAGGGATGATGCCTCACCCAGAAAGGGCGAGTGATAAGGCATTAGGATTTACTGACGGAAAAGCCTTATTCGCTAATTTATTTGGTTCTTCATGATTTAGGGGGTCTTGTGGACTTGTCTGTAAGGCTAGTGCCGTCCTGTGAAGCAGAAACTCTTAATTGCGAAGTTAAGAAGCCCACATCTGTACCGTTAGGTCAGTGTGGGAGATGTCACACAAACGTACAGTGCATAGCGGGTCGGTAACGGTTAAAACATTAAAGCCGATGGGCAGTCGGTCAAAAAGTCTGTGGAGGATAATGGTATCGAGGTTGTCGAGAATAATACCTGCTACCCGATACCTGATACCTTTTTTTAGACATAATTTATCATACTCAAAATAGAAGAATCATAACTCTTATTTCTTTCTCTTATTAATTTCCAGAGATTATTTAAGAAAATTCTTAATAGCATTTAAGTAAGTTTTTTCATCTTCTAACATAGGAAAATGACCAGTTTTAGGAATTTCTACATAAGCAATATTATCTGTATTTAAAGCGACGGCTTCCCTACCCATACTTGCAGGAATTATCTGATCTTTTTCTCCTGAAATTAACAAAGTTGGTACTTTTATTTTCGCAAATTCTTGAGGCATAACATCCACTGCTTTTTTACTTACTGATGAGTAAATTGTATTTAAAGCAGCGTTATAATCTGCTAATAAAAAGTCTTCTAAAAACGCAATACTCATATCTTTTGGTATCGGTTGATGTAAAAATCTTGCCATGAACATTTTATCTGCAAAAGGCACTTTTAAAAACCAGTCATAACGAAATTTAACCACATATCCACCTACTTTATGAAAAGCTGAAAAAGCAAGGGCATTATAAGTAAAAATTCCATTGCAAGTCAAAATTGCTTTATGGATTCTTTCTGGTGCTAAATTCAAAAATATTGTACCTACAGAAGCCCCCATAGAATGGGCATTAAAATAAATTTTTTCCAGATTAAAGGTGTCTAATAATATCAATAAATCTTGAGCATAATCTTCTAATTCATAACCAATATTTACCTCTTTTTCTTCTTTTGATTGCCCAAAACCTCGCATATCATATAACAAACAATCATATTCGGAGACGATCGAACTAGCCGTAGTACGCCAGTATCGGCAAGAGCCACCCCAACCATGAATAAAAACCATCACGGGTTTAGCCAGATTATTAGCAGAGGGTTGTCTAATCCATTCGTAGTAGTGATTTACACCCCTAATATTAATTTTTCCTTGTGCTTCGATCGTCATAAATAATATAGAATATAAAAAACTTTATTTTAGGGTTATTTTACCTCAATTAGACAGAGAATTAATTTTTTATTTACTATTAATTATAAAAAGGTGTTAAATTTTGCCAATTATTAACGCTATTATCTTGATTATTGTTTATTTTAAGCATAGCAATTTCTAATAAACTTTCTGTTGTAAAAGCTAATTTATCAGGGGCAATAATGTGATGAAAATTAGGCTCTTTTTTATCCTGATATTCTTTAATAATTATATCCCATTCTTCCTTTTTATAAGCTCGATCGAGCCGAAGACTTAATAACAGAGTATTTTGATTAATAAATTGATAAATAGCCCCGAAAACTTCTTCTAAATTAGCCTTCATTTCCACCGCTAAAATACTAGAATTATCGAGGTTTTTACCGTGATACCAAGCTAAAGATTCTAAAGTAGAAATGCCAAAGACAGGGATATTTAATTGTTGGGCTAAAGTTTTAGCTGTAACGACACCTATCCTTGTACTGGTAAAACTACCAGGTCCTTTTGCTACGGCGATAAAATCTAAGTCTTGCCATAAAATAGGAGGTAAAAATTCCCCTATTTTTTCTTGTAAATTATTAGCTAAATCTCTGCCTAAATCCCATGATTGACAACGACAAATATTATCTTTATTAATAATACTTAATCCTAATTCTCCACTGGATGTATGTAATGCTAATCCTTGATTCATTTTATGATAATTGAAAATATTTTTAATTTTATGGTGTTGGGGCTGTTGATTCATCAGCTTGATTTTGATTGCCTGATGTACCACTTTTTTTCTCTAATTCTTTATATTGTTCATTTAACTGTTTAAGTTCTTTTTTCAAAATTTCTATCTCTAGTTGTAAATTATTATCAAAATTTTCCTGCTCTTTTAACTTGTCTAATAAATTATTATATAACAATATTTGTTCACTTTGTAAACTCTCAATTTCCTTAATTAATTCTTTGCGTGTTTCTTCTATTTTTAGATCATTTTTAGAAAATAAATTGAAAGAAAGATTATTTAAAATCAGAAATCCAGTTAATGAACCAATAGTTAATAATCCTAACGCTCCTAATCCCCATAATTGATATTTATAAGTCATAATTAGTTTATCTAATTGAGCTAATAAATTCAAGGATTCTTCATCATCAGGTTGAATTTCTAAACACTGTTTCACTCTAATTCTAATTAATTCTTCATCCTCTGAATTATGCTTATCTTTCCATCTTCCGATATAACAATTTATCAGTAAATGCAACATCGGTAAATTAAATGGATTAAAAGCTAATGCTTCTTGTAATTCTTCGATCGCATCTTCCCAATGACGATGTTTTGAGTAACCTTGAGCGCGAATAAAATGAGCTTGAGACTGTTTTTGGGCGGCTTGTATTTCTTCATCGGAAATACCTAATTCCGAAGCGATTTTTAATAAGTCTTGATTAGTGGGAATTTTTTGTCCTAATTGACTTAATTCTGTCACTCTTTGAATATAAAGTTCAATTGCTTGATTGGGATTTGCAGGATTTTGTGACTCAGCCATAACTAATTAATTTTTTATGGAAATAATGAGTAAAATAAGAAATAAAGAGTAAGGAATCAGATAGCTAAAAAGTATTTATTTTAATTTTTATGGCTCTTCTACTTTGAGTATGATAAATTATGTCTAAAAAAAGGTTTCAGGTATCAGTTAGCAAGTGTTAGGTTAAATTAAAATAGTAAATTTATAACATCTACATTTTTAAAATTATCAACCTATTATATATCAATAATTTTAACAATTATTTACTACTAAAATATCATAACTACTGTAGATGAGCCATTTTTATTAAGTTTAAACAATGACTTAAATTCTTTTTTCTTCTATTATCAGTAAACTTGAATACAAACTAGCTTAATCTATATTTTACATTTTTCATGGTCTGATTGCGAAAAATCAAGTAATTTTTAAAAGATTAAAAAGATACATCTTAGCTTACCTGTTTATGCCCTAAACGAAGGAAAATAGTTTCTAAGTCTTCCTGTTGACAATGAAAGTCATGGATAGGAATATTAGCATCCATGAGACTTTTGAGTAAATTTGCCCTGTCTTGACTATCTCCTGCAAATTCTACCTTGATTTCTCCATGAGGTAGTTTTTCCCATGCCTTAACACTATGACAGTTTTTTAATTCGCCTTCTAATTTATCCCCTTCTCCTAAGCTACTAATGATAATTTGTTGACGACTCAGACGACTATATAAGTCTTTGAGAGTCGTGCTTTCCACTAAACATCCCAACTCCATAATTCCTACCGCATTACACAATTCTGCTAAGTCAGACAAGACATGGGAGGAGATTAAAATTGTCATGCCGATTTTTTGTAAGGTTTTAATACTTTCTCTAAATTCCAATCGTGCGATGGGATCTAATCCTGAAACTGGCTCATCTAACACTAGAATAGTAGGAAGATGGATAATTGTCCTTGCTAAACTCAATCTTTGTTTCATCCCCCTAGAAAGGGTGGCAATCAAGGCGTTACGTTTTGATTCGAGGTTAACTAAGTCTAATACTTCTTGGATTCTTTGACGGCGTTGGGGTTGTTTGAGGTTGTATAATCGGGCAAAATATTCTAAATAGTCAATGACTGTCAAGTCATCATATAAGGGAAAGTCGTCGGGTAAATAACCGATGTGTCGTTTTATATCTCGATTACTTTCATTTAGTAGTAGTCGATCGCCATTCAAATAAATTTCTCCTTTGGTGGGATTTTCTGCCGCCGCCAACATTCTAATCAAAGTGGTTTTTCCTGCACCATTTGGTCCTATTAAACCATATACATCACCTTTGGTGATTTGTAAATCGACATCATTAACGGCGATATGTCTTTCAAATTGTTTAGTTAAGCCTACAGTTACGATCGCAGATTCTACATTAATCATTATTTTGGTTGAATATGATAAATTATGTCTAAAAAAGGTATCAGATATCAGGTATCAGGTATCGGGTAGCAGGTATTAGATTAAATTCAAACTGTTAATTTATAACAATTGCATTTTTTTAATAATCAAAGCTATAGTTGATAAAGTTTATATTAATTATTTTCTATTAATTTAGCATAACTATTGTAGAAGAGCCCAAAAATCTTTTTTTTAACCAAGTTTTATGTTTAGATTTATTGAATTTTATTAAGTTTTATGATAACAAAATTTTACAATTTAATATTAGTAAATCAAGATTATTTACTTTGTTGAATCAATAATTAATAACTAGGATAAAATATAGCTGATAGATTTAAAAATTAAAGTTATAGTCATGAAAAAACAAATTATGATTGTGGATGACTCTCCTATTATGAGGGTTATTCTAGGTAATATTATCAGTGAAGATGTTAATTTATCGATCGTAGAGTATGCGTCCGATGGTAAAGAGGCTTTGGCTAAATTAACAAATATTCAACCAGATTTAATCATTTTAGATTTAGAAATGCCAGAAATGGATGGTATTACTTTTTTACAAAATGTTAAAGCAAAAAGTACTGCAAAAATAATGATTGTAACCGGTGCTGACATTAATTCACCTAAAATTAATCAAGCCAGAATGTTAGGCGCTCAAGGAGTAATAAATAAACCTTCTGGAGTTGTTTCTCCTGATTTAAAAGCGAAAAAAGGTGACGAAATCAAAAAAACTATTTATCGCATTTTGGGCTTATAAATAATTAGAATTAATAATTAACAATTAACAATGTCAAATTAAAATTTATATAATCATTCTAGGGAATGTGTTTAACACAAGAATTAAGAGAAAAAAACTTTAAAAATATCTTTTCCCTTTTCTATCTTCACCATTATATTTAGATGCGTTTTAGCTTATCATAATGATTAATGGGCAATTTCGATCGAGTAGTGATGAAGTTTAGTAATTTTCATAAGAATAGAAAATCTTGGTTTCGAGCATTATTTAATATTAATACATCGATTCTTCCTGATGTATGGGAAAAAGCAGTATTTTTTGGAGTAATATCCATTTTAGTGTCTTTCGCAAATCAATATGGATTTTTGCAAGGGCAACCTGCTTTAACCAGTTTAATTCCTACTATAGTATTAAGTTTACTATTGGTTTTTCGTACTAACTCCGCTAACGATCGATTTTGGGAAGGGCGCAAACTATGGGGTACAATAACCAATACCTTGAGGAATTTAGCATGGCAAATTTGGGTAAACGTGAAAGAAGTTACTCCCGAAGACACACAAAGAAAAATCGACACCCTTAAATTATTAACCGTCTTTGCCATCGTCACCAAAAACCATTTACGGGGAAAAATAGGGGAGGAAGAAATACAACCTTTCCTTTCCGCTTTTCACTATCACCAATTAATAACCAGTCAACACTTACCTTTACAAGTCGCTAGTTATTTAGGAGAGTATTTATATCAAGAATATCAAAAGCACAATCTCAACGAGTATCAATTAACGAGTATCCAGAATTTAATTAATATTTTGATGGATATGGTAGGAGGATGTGAAAGAATTTTGAAAACCCCTATTCCTTACTCCTATAGTATCCATCTGCGACAGTTACTGTTTCTCTACTGTGTTTTATTACCCTTTCAATGTGTTGAGTCTTTAGGATGGGCAACAATTCCTTTTGTTACGATCGTCAGTTATATACTATATGGTATAGAAGCCATCGCCTTAGAAATAGAAAACCCTTTCGGTACTGACCCAAATGATTTACCTTTAGATCAGATATGTCAAACTATCAATAAAAATATCCAAGATTTTATCCTCAACCAAAATAGGATAGTGAATAATAAGTAGAAGAAATAGGAAAGAGGGGGAGAGGGGGGAGAGGGGGAAGAAAATGCTGTAAAATCTTCATTAAAACTCTTTACGGGCATAATATATTATGCCCCTACAAACCAATTAAAAATCTTTTTTGA